>NZ_JANPGM010000406.1:0-6162 GCF_031423935.1 Chamaesiphon sp. VAR_69_metabat_338 | reverse complement strand
GCCAGTAGCTCAAGACGAACTCCTTTATCGGTTTGAATTTCCCGAACGCACTGGCGCGCTCACCAAATTCATCAATAACATGAACCCCGACTGGAACATTAGCCTCTTCCACTACCGCAATCACGGTGCCGACTACGGTCGCATTTTAATTGGCATCGAAGTACCACCCACCGAGATGGCAGCTTGGCACGATTTCCTCGATCGCACCCCCTATCGCTACTGGGACGAACGCACCAATCCTGCTTATCAATTGTTTCTAGGGGATAGGGGATAGGGGATAGGGGATAGGGGATAGGGAATAGGGAATAGGGGATAGGGGATAGGGGATAGGGAATAGGGGATAGGGAATAGGGGATAGGGTGTAGAAGGTAAGAGGTTAGAGGGTGTGAATTGGGACGCAAGCGTCCTATCAACTATCAACATTAACTACTTACTATCCCCTATTCCCTATCCCCTATCCCCTCTTTAAAGCTTCCCCTGCCACTCCGACATCGTCGCTTGCACGGTTTGATAATTGGTTGCGTCTTTGGGTACCATTCTGGCGGTATCGATCGCGAGTCGCCAATGTTGCTGGGTGGCGTAGCCTTGGGCGATTTGATAGATTTCTTGCGACCATTGCTCGATCGATTGCTGGATCTCGGTGGTGGCTGCGGGGGTCGTGGGGACGATCTTCCGCGCGGCTAAGATGGCTTGATAACGAGACGTAGCATCCCCAGGCTTGACAAATAGTTTTGCTTGCTGGAGTTCTGCTGCTATACCCGACGTACCGATCGCTGCGGGATCGGCTGCATCGCTCGATCCACTGCGCGCGATCGACGGCTCATTGACAGACCGTTTGGAGCTAAGTGCAAAAATCCCACCGCCAGCGGCAAAAATCAGCGTTAGCAAAAAGCCAACTTGCAGCCAATGGGATGCCTTTTTCCGGCGGCGTGCGGGGCGAGTTTTTTTGACGATCGCGCCAGTGCCCATCATTTCCGGTCTGACGATCGTGACGTTGGAAGTGACAGTGGGGGGTGTATAAGGTTGATAATTATCGTCCCGGCCAAACTTGGGCGGTACGGGTGGTGTATAAATGACTTCGACCGGGACTGTCGCCGAAATCGATGATTGGGTCGTGGCCGAAAAGACTGGGCGGTAAGTAGAGACTCCCGTCGGCACGATCGCCATTGGTGTCTGGAGCGGTTTCCAATGATGTTCGCTCAATTCCGCCAGTCGGCTCGTCAGATAAGTATCGATCGTTTCGAGATTGAGATCGGGATGATAATTGAGTGCTTCTAACAGCGCGGTGGTAAATAAACCATGTCAAGCCTGCGTCTTCATGAGAAAATTCATGACTTTGGCAGGACAAAAAGGTCGGAATTTGGTATTCTTGCGCAAATCTGGCGGTATTGTTACCAATGCCACCACCGAGCGATAAGTGCTGGGCATGATTGGCATCGAGAAATACCATTGCATTGACCCCAATATCGCGGAACTGTTGATAGAGTTGGCGAATGGAAATACAAGTATTGGCGAGATCCTGCGTGTTGCCATCGATCGGAATCAGATAATCTTCATCCCCAAAACTCACACCACAGCCGCTAAAAAAGAACCATAACAAATCGCCATGATGGAGTGTATCCCATGACCATTGTTTGATCCAGCGATCGATATTTTCGCGGGTGGGATAAGTCGATCTATTGCCCTTCTCGCGCGAAATTTCGGTCAAAAGTAAGCATTGGTGGGGACTCCAGCCTGCTGCATCTACAAAAAACTGCTCGATCGCTACGGCATCCGCCACGCCATAGCTCAGTGATGGTAAAAACTGGTACCGATCGATTCCGATGGAAATACACGCCTGGTTTGCCATTTAAAGTTTGATGATTAATAGACTAAACTGTTGCGTACTCTAATTGAATATTCAATCCTAATTTGACATCGGAAGTACTTAGAGCAGCTAACTGTTTGGAAGCTGTGTTCTCATAGCCACTGTTTACATCAAATTTAGCCGATCTGTCATGAATTTTCCATCGGCAAATTAGCGTTATGTTTATATTACCCCAAACAATACACATCTCCAGCTAGCTAGTAGTCTCGGTGTGCATAAAGCTAATATTGCGGGGAGCGGGGAGCGGGGAGCGGGGGAACTAGAGATAGTACCCTAACTTATGCCGCCTCAGATTTTCTTACACTGGTGCTGCCAGTGATGCCACATCTAATAAAAAGATCGCTGGTCGATCGGGTAGATCGATAGACATCTCACTGACACAGTGAATATTGCTATGTTGTTGGTAAATATCTGGTAGGGGTTTAAAAGCCGAAAGCTGAACCGACTGGATACTCGGTGGTGAATCGATCGGTAATCCGACTAATGGCCGATCTTCGCTGGCAGCGGCAGTTTCCGGTTGCAGAATTAACAAATATCTAATCTCAGGATCGCTCGGTGCCGGAGCGCGGTTACTGGCAGCAGTAGGTAACAATTCCGACTGAGATTTCCTAAAAATTCGGTGTCCGACATCAATTACTACTAATTCTCGACCTTGAAAAGTAGTCAAGCTGACGCCCGTATTGTTAGGATCTCCATACAATCTCTGACCGAGGTTCGACCCTAGTGCATCGATGGTAGTCACCTTGCGGACGCGATCGAGTGGCAGTGCAAAAGTTTCTGTGCCCAACTTAAAGGTAATCAAGCGTTGGGTAGCTTCAGCTTGCCGTGTTGCCAG
Organism: Chamaesiphon sp. VAR_69_metabat_338; assembly: GCF_031423935.1. NCBI lineage: Bacteria > Bacillati > Cyanobacteriota > Cyanophyceae > Gomontiellales > Chamaesiphonaceae > Chamaesiphon > Chamaesiphon sp. VAR_69_metabat_338. The sequence continues at coordinate 3,460 of NZ_JANPGM010000406.1, read as the reverse complement.
TCGCCGCGAACGCAGCGGAGAATAAATAGCCATAAGTATTTTGTCGAGCGGTACTATCATCTATAGTTCCACTTTCACCCCCAAAAGTTGCTACCCTACCGTCAATCTTGGTAGAAATTTTGGAGCTTGCGATCGACGACAACTGACACCGCCGTCAGAGCCGATTGTCTTTAGTTGAGAGCGCGTAAACTGTTGATGTATTGATGGAGATGCTCGATGGCTCGATCGAGATAAATGTCGCTACCGTACAATTTGCTCATCATAATCGCACCTTCAATTGTCACGAACAGAATCGTGGCAACTTGTTCGCGATCGGTATTCTCAGCCAGTTCGCCTTGACGGATGCCTAACTCGATGATGCTCGTAATCAGCGCGCGAATACTATTGACGGCCTCTTGGACGTGGATTCTCAGCAGCGGGTGAGTATCATCACTCTCAACTGCCGTGTTCAAAATCGGACATCCACCTGAGACGACTGGTTGTGTCGTAAAGCCCTGAAAACTTTCCACAAAAGCGTGTAATCGATCGATCGCGGTATCTTGGATCGATACTTTGGCCATGACAGCTTCTAAAATTAACCCGAGGGCATATTCAAAGGCGGCGACGGCAATTTCATCTTTATTTTTAAAATGATGATAAATACCGCTTTTCGCCAATCCTGCCAGTCGCATAATGTCGGCGATCGAAGACCCCGCATAACCACTTTGGTTGAAAACAATCGCCGCTTTTTCGATGATTTTTTGTTTAGTGCGATCCGCCTTAGACACTGTCACTTAACTAATTTTTAAGATTAATTAATATTTTACGCTAGTTTGTCTAGCTAAGTCAATCCGAACGCCAGCCTCGGGAGTGGTCGCTGCGCGATCGGTAAAAAGTTAGCTACGATACATTTATAAGTGACAAAACTCACAGATTTCTTGCCAAATTCGATCGCTGACATCGGTAAGCTGATGGTCGCTCTCCCACTCCAGCAGCTTAACCCACTGCCGATTTTTGCTAAAGTCTCGACTTGCAGAAATCGGAATTACATCATCATTAATTCCATGAATAATTACAGTTGGTAGGACGCGATCGATCTGAGCAAGAGGATATCGACGAGCGTCAACAACGAAATTGTAATGTAGGGGTGATAAATTTTTGAGAGCATGATGGTAAATAGGTAGATAATAAGTATTTTGCCAAGCATTTAATTGGCGATCGCCAATCTTTGGGAGCCAATGATTTAGAAAATCAAAGGCAGGTGCCAACAGTACTAACTTCGCAACTTGAGGATAGTCTTGAGCGATAATTGCTGACACCCAGCCGCCGAGGCTAGAGCCAATCAACGTCACAGGCGAGCCATCTTTGGGAAATAAATCCACAACTAGAGCGATCTGTCGCGAAACTGTCAGATGAGGAAAGTCATCCTGATTGAGATCGGGAACTTGTAACTCGATGCCAATTTTGGCAAACTGTTCCCGAATATAGATGGCTTTAGTCGATCCCGGCCCAGATGCAAAACCGTGTAAGTAAATATACATGAGTTACGAGGATGAAAATAAATAAATTACACTTGGGTACTCCGCGATCGAAAGTAAATTGGGTTCTAATTCTCGCTCTGTTAATTGTCAACTACTGCGCGTGCCTGAAGTTGGATGATGTAATTAGATTACCCAGACCATCTCAGGGAATAGTTACTTTACCATCGATCGAGTCGCAATACTTTGCGGTGAGAAGGCTTAGTGATAATGTAAGATTCTTTAACGCAAAGAACGCAAAGGTTTTTGGTGTTTGAGTGAGATTGTGAGTAGGTGCCGCAAAGGACGCAAAGGGATGTGCGCAAATAACCTTCAGTCGAGCGATCGGTTCCGACTCCAGCCAACCGTGCCGATTCCTGAGTAAAATAGATTCAGTACAGCAGAGATCTCACAGCGACCTTGATGTTACTGTCAGAAACTTAGAATTTCCAGGGATAACCATGTCTAACGCCGAACAGCCAGCGAAAATCCATCTACCCAAAACCAGCGAATCGGAAACCCTCAAAAAGATTAGACACACCACCTCCCACGTTATGGCGATGGCGGTACAGAAGCTGTTCCCCAAGGCTCTAGTGACGATTGGCCCCTGGATCGAAAATGGGTTCTACTACGATTTCGATAGCCCTGATGCCTTCACAGACAAAGATCTCAAGGCAATTCAGAAAGAGATGATTAAGATCGTCAATCAGAAATTGCCAGTCGTACGCGAAGAAGTCACCAGAGCCGAAGCCGAGGCGCGAATTTCTGCACTTAACGAACCCTACAAATTGGAAATCCTCGCGGGTTTACAAGAACCGATTACCCTCTATCACCTCGGTGATAAGTGGTGGGATTTGTGCGCGGGGCCTCACGTCGAGAATACTGGCGACTTGCATCCCAAAGCCTTCAAACTCGAAGCCGTCGCGGGTGCCTACTGGCGCGGCGATGAAACCAAAGCCCAATTGCAACGGATCTACGGCACCGCCTGGGAAACTCCCGAACAACTCGAAGAATACGAACGCCGCAAGGAAGAAGCCCTCCGCCGCGATCATCGGAAGCTCGGCAAAGAGCTAGGCTTGTTTATCTTCTCCGAGCTAGTCGGTGCTGGTTTGCCACTCTGGACGCCCAAAGGAACAATTCTGCGAAGCACTTTGGAAGACTTCCTGAGAAAGGAACAAACCAAACGCGGTTATCTACCCGTTGTAACACCACATATTGCCAAAACCGACTTGTTTATGAAGTCGGGGCATCGGCAGAAATACAAAGAAGATATGTTCCCCATTATGGCGGATAATATCGAAAATATTGCCGCCGATACTGGCTTTGTAATGAAGCCGATGAATTGCCCATTTCACATCCAAATCTATCAAAGCGAATTGCGTTCTTATCGCGATTTACCGATTCGTTACGCCGAATTTGGAACGGTTTATCGGTACGAGCAATCTGGCGAACTCGGTGGCTTACTGCGGGTGCGCGGCTTTACTGTCGATGATTCGCACCTCTTTGTCACTCCCGAACAATTAGATGAAGAGTTGATGAATGTGGTCGAATTAATTCTCTCGGTCTTTGAAAAACTCCGACTGAAAAACTTTAAAGCCCGACTGAGTTTCCGCGATCCAAATTCTGATAAATTCCTGGGTTCGGCAGAAACTTGGGACAAAGCTGAAGGCGCAATCAAACGCGCGGTTGAAAAACTCGGAATGCCACATTTTATCGGCATTGGTGAAGGAGCTTTTTATGGCCCTAAACTCGATTTTATCTTCAGCGATGCCCTCGAACGTCCTTGGCAATTAGGGACGGTTCAGGTAGATTACGTGCTGCCAGAACGGTTTGAACTAGAATACATCGACGAACACAGCAGCCGTCAACGCCCCGTGATGATTCACCGCGCCCCCTTTGGATCGATCGAGCGGTTAATCGGCGTGCTGATTGAAGAGTATGCTGGTGATTTCCCCTTGTGGCTG
>NZ_JANPGM010000405.1:0-2451 GCF_031423935.1 Chamaesiphon sp. VAR_69_metabat_338 | reverse complement strand
CTGAGAGAGGGCGATAACTCTAAAACCTGTTTTGCACCCCTGTAGCTGGGCACTGCGGGTCTGGGACGATCTGCGGGGAGATTTAGCACCGAAATTCCAGCTAACTGCTGTTGCCAATAAGCTAACTGAGTTTGTAATGGCGATTCGCTATTTGTCCCTACTCCTTGCAGCCACTCCCGTTGCCATTGGGCAAAATCCGCATATTGAATCGGTAGTTCTGGTAGGATAGACTGCTCATCCGCTGCAAAGGCTTTGTATAATACCCCTAGTTCTCGAACTAGCACACCGATCGACCAACCATCGGCGACAATGTGATGGAGATCGAGCAACAGCGCATATTCAGCATCATCTAGCTGTAGCAGCTTCACGCGCAGCAATGGCCCAGTAGTGAGATCGAAAGGCTGTTGAGCCGCTGCGGTGGCAATTTGCCGCAGTTGTGTTTCCCGCTCTTGGCTGTCGAAATTGCGTAAATCGATAAGGGGTAGCGGGATGCTCAGGCTAGGTGAGATCGCCTGTATGGGTTGCCCTTCCACCACCAGAAACGTAGTGCGTAAGGTTTCGTGGCGACGGACGATTTCGTTAAATGTCTGTTTTAAAGCGGTCAAATCGATCGCACCTTTGAGGCGCAGTGCGGTGGAGACATTATAAACGGGATTGCCTGGTGCTAACCCGTCGAGAAACCACAACCGCTGTTGAGCGAAAGAAGTGGGAAAAACGAACACCTCTGCTGGTTCGGCAAGATTAAGTTCTTCATCATCTGTAAGACTACCGAGCAGATCCTGGCTCATATATGAATGCCAAACAGTAAGTGTTCGTGTCGATCGATATGTTTACTTCAAAGTCCTGCAAATAAGGTTGCAACCCTGCTGGAATATGCTGTAACTGCAACCATCCACGATGGTTAGAAGTTTTCGGTAGTATTATTTGTCTGAGTCTACTGGCGATCGCCGATCGAACAAATCACTCACAAGACAGATCTTTAAATCAAGATTTTCCCGATTCATGCTTCACTCTCATCTGGCATCAGCGTAGCTTACTTTCAGCGTGGCAGTCTCAAAGATAAGAAGTTGAATGACAGTCGAGGAGCTTTAGCCGACTGCAATCGCGCGATTATTCTCAACCCAACCAGAAGATATTATGTTGAAGATCTCTCGTGTGAAAAAAGGCTCTATGACATGAGATCGCAAATGTCAACAACTTGAAAAGGACTCTAGATTGATACTGAATGAGGCTTTTAGTTGACATCAGGCTAGAGCATAACCAACTCTGACAGAGACTGTGGACACTCGGCTAAATCTGAGGTTAAACTAAACGCAACGCCGCTAGATTCGGGAAACCGATCGAACGGTAATCGACCGAATTCAGCCAAATTAGATTAATGAAAATCAACAAACTACTTGCACTCTCGATCGTCTCCCTCGTATGCTCATCGCCAGCTTTAGCCACTGATTTGACTAATAAAGATAGCAAAAAATACGCAGTAAAAGTTGCAGATGTCGGTACGCTCAATACAAGTATCGACAGCAATACAACATCAATGAGCATTTGTAGTAGTTCGTGTACGGTCACTGTCGTCGGCGTTGGTAGTATCAAAATTACTGGTAAAGAAAAGGTAATTGTGATTAAGAATGGAGAATTAAGCTTGGAAAAATAATGATTTCAATGTTGGCAAATATCTAGAGAGTAAAAATAGGTACCGTTTCAAAAAGTCGGGTTTTGCGAACACGACTAATCGATCGCATCCGCAAGAGATTTGGTAGCTGTTTATAGCTCGTAGGTGCCGACCGTTCGGGCTTGTTCGATGATGTGGGGCGCGATCGCATCGAGTAGCTGTTCGCGATCGAGTCCAGCAGCCAAGTCCAGAGCCGTATCCAAGGCATACAGCCAGAAATAGTAATGATGCAAACCATGACCTGGTGGTGGTGCTGGGCCGGTATAGCCCATACTTTCCATGCTATTTTTACCTTCAGTGAAAGCACGACCGCTGCCTGGGGCGATCGCATTTACCTGCGCTGGAATGTTGTAAATCAGCCAATGCGAGAACCCTCGGGCTAGTGGCGCATCGGGATCGTAACAAATCAGAGCCAATTGCTGGGTATTTGGCGGTACTCCCGTCCAATCAATTGGTGGTGAAATATTCTCACCTTTGGATGTATAAAGGTCGGGAATCCGCGCCAGTGGTACAAAAGCCGCACTACTAATGCGGAGGTCTTTGATGTTTAATTTCATATTGAAATTGATAAGTGAGTAGCTAGGCGAAATTAAATGTAAAATGCCAGCCTTTTGCCCTCACCCCCAGCCCCTCTGTCTTGACGCACACAAACGGGAGGTTCCCCGACGGTTTAGCGACTCGCTCCCGCCTTTGTTCCCCGACCATGGCTTTGGGTCAAGACAGCGACCCAAATCACGCGGAGGTTCCCGACCCATGGCTTTGGGTCAAGACAGCGACCC
>NZ_JANPGM010000404.1:0-5372 GCF_031423935.1 Chamaesiphon sp. VAR_69_metabat_338 | reverse complement strand
ATTGACCGCAAACACATCTTTATCCACCCCATAAAGATTGTTCTCGATAATTTCCAGCTTCCGCGCATAGACACTCTCCGCCCCCAGCTTATCGCTGGCAAATAGACACGCTCTTAGCTCCAGTAACTCGTGCATCATCCCCAATAGGTACGCACCACTGCCACAAGCCGGATCGCAAGCAGTGACAGTCTTCAAGGCATTCAAAACAGCTTCAGGATCGGCTAGATCGCCACTCTCATGGTCATCCACAAATCGATCGATCTTCTCCCCATCCTCAGCACACTTCGACTTCAAATAACCCTTCAACGTCTCCCGACACATAAAAGCCACGATCGGCTTCGGCGTATAGTAACTCCCCGAACCATGCCGATTTGTCACCAGCTCCTCGAACACCTTGCCCAACATCTCAGGATCTACCGCCACATCCACATCCAGCGGCGTACTCTCACTCACCGTAAAATTAAACCTGTCAAATAACTTCGTGAGAATATTCTCGATCGCCCCATCCGGCACCACAATCCCAGGCACTATCTCACTCGCATCCGCCTCAAACAATCCGCCATTCAGATACGGCACATTGCCAATTAGCTTAATCAGTTTCTTGTCACCCTGCTTATCAGGATCGTTCAAACCCTCAAAGAACAAATGCGACAATCGATCGCGATAAAAATTCCCCAACGGCTGCGACTTCGCCTTTTTATAATCCTGCCATAGAACCTTGAAGTAATCCTGACTGCCATTAAACTCCAGCCAGCCCTTCTTCTGGACAAAAGCAATAAACATCAGACGGTTGAACAACTTCTGCGTAAATAACCGCTTCTGCTCATCGTTTTCGATGCCCTCGATCGAACCCTCAACCGATTCAAATACCAGCTTGTACTCAGAAAAGAACCGATCCGTTACCTTCTCAACATCAAACGCCTCATCATGCTGAATCTGAATCTCCAGCGGCGCAAGCTCGATCGCCTTCTTCCCGCATTCCTGACCGATCGCCTGTAAATCTAACTCACCAATTTGTTCGATCGCCGTGCGTAGTTGTTCGCGCTGATTGACCACTATCCGCCGCAACAACCGCCGTTGAGTATTCTGCTCGTCATGTTTAGCATTAATAAAATGCCAGTCATCCTGAGCCTGATTAGAGAAAACAAACAGCGAGTGTGGATGAATACCCAACAACGCCTCAATAATCCCCCGCTGCTCCTGCTTGTAGATCTGCTGGGAACTCAACCGCGTGTAAATGACCTTAAACTGTCCCCCGACTCCACCATTAGCCAATAGTAGCGGTTCGCTATCCCCCAGACTAGCCCGCACCGAATCCGAAAATCTGCGAGTAGAAATAGGTTCGCTGACTCGATCGTAATGCAATCGATCGTAGAAAAGTTCTTTGAGGCTGCGAGTATCGGTAAGTGACTTTAAGGCTGATTCGATTCGATCGAGCTTGGGCGCAGATGCAATCATGGTGGGTAGTTCGCAATATACCCAAGCACCAGCTATTTACACGACTACTGAATCGATCGTTTTCCTGCTGTGTCAAAGGGGGGATACATTAGCTTTCACCCCGATCCGGACATAATCTCTATTGAATTAATGAGTAGTTCTCATCAGTGGAGACTCGATCGATATAGATCTCCAGATCGATCGAAATGGCATCCGTAATTACATTGAAGAGAATATCTAGATCGAGCTAATAATATTTACCAATCAAAACGATCTCGTAAGATCGATCGTGCTAATTATTGAGAGCAAAAAATTAGAGCATCTCTTCGATATTGAAGAAATGCTCTAGATTGACTAGCTGTGTTTTGCCGTCGGTTGAATCGAGCGATCAGGGTGAGAGGTAGGTGTATTGAGAGAGACTGCGCTCGTAGTTTTGCAACAGGCGTTGGGCTTCGGAAATCTGGATGCGGTTTTCGAGGAGGGCTTGTTCGGCTTTTTGCCGAATGCTCTCGATCAGATCTTCGACATCGTATTGGACGTAGCCGACGACTTCCTGCATCGTATCGCCCTTAACGACGTGTTCGATTTTGTAGCCTTTGGGCGTGAGTTTGATGTGGACGGCATTGGTATCGCCGAATAAATTGTGGAGATTGCCCATGATCTCTTGATAGGCACCACCGAGGAATAAGCCCAGGTAGTAGGGTTTATTGGGTTCCATCGGATGCAGTTCGAGGACGTGTTTAACGTCTTTGAGGTCGATGAATTGGTCGATTTTGCCATCGCTATCGCAGGTGAGATCGGCGAGGATGCCCCGGCGGGTGGGTTCTTCATCCAGACGATGGATCGGCATGATTGGGAAGAGTTGATCGATCGCCCAACTATCGGGTGCGGATTGGAACACCGACAGATTGATATAGTAGATCGACGCCATGATTTGTTCGAGTTCTTCCAAATCTTCGGGCATATATTCCTCGCGTTTGGCGATATCGAGGATTTTTTGACAGCACGCCCAGTAGAGTTGTTCGGCGCGCGATCGCTCGGTAAGCGTCAGGTAGCCAAATTTAAAGCGGCTGAGGGCTTCTTCTTTAAATTGGTTGGCATCGTAGAATGCTTCCCGAAAATTTTCGGGGCTGATGCTCTCGTATGTTTCCCACAGGTTGCGGACGATTTGATGTTCGGGTGTAATGCTGGGTTGGGGCAAGTCGGTGCGGACTTCACAGGTACTCAGGACATCAAAGATCAATACGGATTGGTGGGAAGCGATCGCGCGACCACTTTCACTGATTAAAGTGGGGACGGGGATATTTTTTTCATTACAAGTCTCGCGAACTTCGGCGACGATATCGTTGGCGTAGTTTTGGAGATCGTAATTCTTTGAGGCGTGAAAATTGGTCTGGGAGCCATCGTAGTCGATGCCCAAGCCACCGCCGACGTCGAGATATTTCATATTCGCGCCCAGTTGGACGAGTTCGACGTAGATTTTGCTCGCTTCGCCGATCGCATCTTTAATTACCGAGATCGAGGAAATCTGGGAACCGATGTGGAAGTGGAGCAGTTGCAAGGAGTCGAGCATATCGACCTCCTTGAGCCGATCTACCACCATAATGATTTCTGGGATCGTCAGCCCAAATTTAGCCCGATCTCCACTGGATACGCCCCAACGCCCGATGCCTTTGGCATTGAGCTTGGCACGGACGCCGAGATTAGGTTTGATGCCCAGAGATTTAGCAGCGGCGATCGCGATTTCGACTTCTTCGATCTGCTCTAGCACGATAATCGGTGTTTGCCCCAATTTTTGCGCCAGCATCGCCATTTCGATATACTCGCGATCTTTGTAGCCGTTGCAAATTAGCAACGAACCAGGGTTGTCGAGCATGGCGATCGCGATCGTCAATTCTGGCTTAGAACCGGCTTCGAGGCCGAATTGATAGGGCTTGCCAAATTTAACCAAATCTTCAATCAAGTGCTTTTGTTGGTTGCACTTAACCGGAAATACCCCTTTATAGACACCGCCATAATTGTAACGGGCGATCGCCTTAGCAAAACAGGCATTGAGCCGCTCGATCCGGTGCTCCAAGATGTCCGAAAACCGGATCAGCATCGGTAGTGCTAGATTGCGCTGTTGCAACGAGGATACCAGGTCGAATAGATCTAAAGAGCCACCGCGATCGCCCTGTGGTGAGACGGTAACGTGTCCCGCCGTATCGATCGAAAAGTAAGGCTCGCCCCAACCTTCAATTCGGTACAGATCCTCGCTATCCTCGATCGTCCAAGGTGCTTTGGGCGGTTCGACTTGGAGCTGATGTTTGACACCCACAGTAGCTTTATCCTGAGGATTGACAGTACTCTTCAACAGTTGATTCAACTCTGCTGCTACAGTTGGATCTGGTAGCTCTAATTCCATATTGTTTTGTGCCACGTCCTATCCCATTTTCCCAATCTGAAAAATTCCCGATCGCAATCTTAACGCATTATTCTCAGGATCTCTCGATCGTTTCGATTCGCTAAGGTTGTCTTTAAGATACCCGAGCGATCGGCCAAAACTCATCTGTAAACTGACGGATTATCCTTATTATAGATAGTTTCGCTGCTAGACAGGTTTAGAGCTTAATTCCCAATGCCTTTAAGGTCATCTGACCGATCGCGCCATCTGCTGCCAATCCCTGTTGGGTTTGAAATTTGATAACTGCTGCTTGGGTTTGGCGATCGAATGAACCATTAACAGCAGTAACATAGCCGAGATTGGCAAGTCGTTGCTGAATGCGGGTAATTTCTGTGCCAGTATCGCCCAGGTGCAAGACGCTGGTTCCCCCGAAGCCCCCAATCGGCGCACTATCCATTTTGGCTGCGGTTTGGGCACCAAAATTGCCATCGACAGTCATCGGCTCCTGGGGATGATATTGATTCCACAGCGACTGGAATGCAGCGATGCCCAGCTTATTGAGATCGTTCCGACCGCTAGTTTCGGAAAAATGGACGGGATCGTTACCGCCGAGCCAATGCCAGCCATGCGCTGTCAGATAAGGCTTCCAGGCATTGTAATTGTTGACATCGATCGCCAAGCCATTTTCATGATTGCTATTGCCCGGTTTCGATGCTAATGGGATCAATTTGGAATCGCGCTGAAAAACTTGGTAGAGGATATGCTGCTGGGCGACAGTACGATAAGCCGAGTTAATGGTCATTTTAAGGCCGGGTTGTTTGGCGGTTCCCTCTCGCAGTGCCGCACGCAGAGATTCTTTCGCACCAGTTTGGAGATAGAGATTCAAGCTCGCGCCACTACCTTCAATTCCCGGCAAGCTTTCAAAACTGACTAAAATCCCATTTGCCAAGGTATTCATTTGCGCGATAATTTGCCGACTTAAGCCGCTGACTCGTCCGGTATCGACATTGCGAGCGCGAATCATCTGGTCGATCGCTTCTTTCACTGTAGTCATCAGGTGTTCGGGGTTAGGGGTGAATCGATTATAAAACTTATTTCGATCGTAATCCGTTATTGTAGTTCGATCGGCTGTAGACGCTCTAGATTTCTCTAGATTTATTTATTGGTTTTGTCCCGATTTAACGATCGAACGGGTGGATATAGGAGTGGTAGATGCACCCTGATTATTCGTCCCTGACTTGCCTTTTTGGCAAGTTGGGGCGTTTTTTTGAGGGGAGGGTAGAGGGTAGGGATAGGGAATAGGGGATAGGGAATAGGGATTTTAATTATTTGGTCGGAAAGAGATTGGAAATTTGTCCCGATTGAGCGATCGAAGGCGTGGATATAGGAGTGGTAGATGCACCCTGATTATTCGTCCCTGACTTGCCTTTATTGGCGAGTTGGGGCGTTTTTTTGTAAGGGCGGGGGGCGGGGAGCGATTGAAATCGCGCTGAGGTTCCCGTCTGTCTTGTCTCGCTGTCTTGTCTTGTCTCGCTTCCATCGCCTTTGAAAC
>NZ_JANPGM010000403.1:0-2611 GCF_031423935.1 Chamaesiphon sp. VAR_69_metabat_338 | reverse complement strand
CCCTGTCTTGTCTCGCTATACCGTCGGGGAACCCGACGAGCGCGAGCCGCAACTCCCAACCCCCAACTCCCAACTGACTACATGACTAATGTTACAGATCGTCCCCGCACAGCAGACGCACCAATACTACCCGGTAGTGATTGGCGATTGTTATTGAGGTTAGCACCCTACGCGCGGCGCAGTGGCAAATTATTTATCATCTCCTTGGTTTTGCTCGTGCCGTTAGCGATTTCTAATGCCGTACAGCCGTTGATTATCGGTCAGGCAATTTCTAAAATTAGGAATGAGAAAACCTGGGATTTTGTGAGCAATTTATCCATGTTAGATGGGTTAAATTTACTAACTTGGTTGCTGCTCGCCACAGTAGTAGTTAGATTAATTCTGACGGCAGTCCAAGGTTATACATCGCAAAGAATCGGCCAACAAATTACCGCCGATATTCGGAATGACTTATTCGATCGAGTCACTTCTTTAGCGGTTCGATTTTTCGATCGGACGCCCGTGGGCAAGTTGATTACGCGATTGACTAATGATGTCGAAGCACTAGGGGACGTGTTTACGACTGGAGCGATTGGAATTGTCAGCGATCTATTCTCGATCTTGGTGACAATCTACTTTATGTTTAGGCTCCAGTGGCAAATTGCCCTAATGTTGCTAGTAATGTTAATCCCCGTTGGGGCAGTAGTAATTTACTTCCAGCATCAATATCGTCAAGCCAATTATCGCAGTCGAGAGGAATTATCCCTCCTCAACTCGATGGTGCAAGAGAATATTGTCGGTATTAATGTCGTCCAATTATTTCAACGCGAACAATATAATGCCGAACTGTTTCGGACAGTCCGCGATCGATATATTCAAGAAATTGATAAAACCAATTTTCACGACTCGGCGGTGTCAGCGACATTAGAGTGGATTTCGCTGGTGGCGATCGCGGCAGTATTATGGTTGGGTGGCTTGCAGGTACTCGATCGCACCCTCGATTTTGGTCAGTTATCAGCGTTTATCTTGTACGCGCAACAACTCTTTCAACCGTTGCGACAGTTTGCGGAAAAATTCACGGCCTTTCAATCGGGATTTACCGCCGTCGAGCGGATTAACGATATTTTGAACGAACCGATCGAAATCAAAGATATCGATAATGCTCAAAGTCTGCACATGACGCACCTCGATAGTGCCTCCCAGGGCGAGATTCGATTCGAGCATGTGTGGTTTGCTTATAAAGATGATGACTACGTGATTCGCGATCTAGATTTCACCATCAAACCTGGTGAAAAAATTGCCCTCGTCGGGCCGACTGGTGCGGGGAAAAGCTCGATTATTCGCTTGCTCTGCCGCCTGTATGAGCCGACAAAAGGTCGGATCTTAATCGATGGCGTCGATATCAATAATATTACTCAAGCCGAATTACGCCGCTATCTGGGCGTGATTTTGCAAGATGGCTTTTTGTTTGCCGGGGATGTGCGCACGAATATTACCCTGGGGGAAACTTATACCGAAGCGGAAATCCTTCAAGCAGCTCGATCGACCAATGTCGATCGATTTATTACCCAACTGCCCCAAGGCTACGATACCCAACTCCGCGAACGCGGCTCGAATCTCTCGGCTGGGCAAAAACAGTTGATTGCCTTTGCCCGATCGATTATTCGCAATCCCCGCATCCTGGTACTCGATGAAGCAACCGCAAGTCTAGATGTCGGCACGGAAGTCTTAATTCAAGAAGCCTTGGATCTGGCGATCGCCGATCGGACGGCGATAATCATCGCCCACCGTTTATCGACGATTCGGAATGTCGATCGGATTTTTGTGCTCAAACAAGGGAGCTTAATCGAATCTGGCTCCCATGACGACCTTCTCGCCCAAGGTGGTTTGTATGCCAGCTTGTATCAATTGCAAATGTTGGGCACTTAGAGCGATGGCTGTCGGGAATGTCAAGGTTCGTGACTTTTACCCTTAGCAAATTAATATTTGTAAAAGTATTGACAAGATTGGATGAAGACCGTATTATTGATTTAGTGTGAGGAGCGAATCAAGAAGAAGACCGAGACGAAACACGGCCAGTCGTCGGTCTTCTTTTTGGTTTTATCTCTATTCAGAATTTCGGTAATTATAAAAGGATGGGTTGGTAGAGCTTGCTTTACCAACCCATTCCTTTTAGGCATTGAGAATAAACTTTTCGATCGCTACAGCCGCACCATCCGCATCAACACTGGGTGCCACCCAATTGGCGATCGATTGGACATCACTGGGCGCATTGCCCATCGCCACACCGATTCCGGCATAACCAATCATTTCGACATCATTATAGTTATCGCCGATCGCCAGGACATTTGCGGCGGTGATGCCGAGTAATTCCTGGGCAACGTAGTCGATCGCGCTGCCTTTATCGACACCCGATTGCGTAGTTTCGAGAAAGATCGGGACGGAGGTGGTGATATGTAGGTCGGCTGGCGCGTAACGTTGCCGCAGATCGGTCAGGAGGTGCTGGATCAGCGCGATATCTTCAGACATGGCCAAGATTTTGGTCGGACTCCCGATTAAGGCCGATCTCAAATCGCCAATGGGTGTGACACCAATGCCGCTGCGTCCGAGATATAGCTCCGTATCGCTGTCG
>NZ_JANPGM010000402.1:0-3362 GCF_031423935.1 Chamaesiphon sp. VAR_69_metabat_338 | reverse complement strand
GACTAACTAATATGTCAGTCTGCGCAGGCGGACTTCGTAATTCTATCCACGATTTCAATCGTAGGCATTTTCTAAATATATGCCGATCGCACCGCCACTTACATATCTCAATGGTTTGTTGTTATTTGCGACTGCTTTTATCGCTGGCGGATTGAATGCAGTCGCTGGTGGTGGGAGTTTCATTAGCTTTCCGACGCTAATCTTTACTGGTGTATCGCCGCTCGCAGCTAATGCTACCAATAATACCGCTCTTTGGGTCGCAGGTTTGGCAAGTACGGGAGCTTACCGTCGGGATTTAGATATCGATCGCCGATCGATGCTAATTTTAAGTATCGTTAGTCTAGCAGGTGGACTGCTCGGATCGATTCTGTTACTGTACACATCCGCAGATGTTTTTAAAAAGCTAATTCCCTATTTATTACTGCTTGCAACTGTTGTATTTATCTTTGGCGAATCTTTCAAACAATGGTTACAATCCTTCAATCGATCGAATTCAGCCCAGCCGCCGCGCCTAATATATTTGGTTACCGCGCAACTGGCAATCTCGATTTATGGTGGCTTCTTTGGCGCAGGAATTGGAATTTTGATGTTAGCAACTTTAACTTTTTTTAATATCAAAAATATTCATGCGATGAATGCGTTAAAGTCATTTTTAGCAACCTGTATCAATGGCATCGCGATCGTCCCGTTCTTATTCGCAGGTATCATCGCTTGGCCGCAAGCAATTCTAATGGCAATAGGTGGTGCTCTCGGTGGTTACTTTGTCGCCAACTTTGCCCGCCAGATTCCATCGATAATCGTTCGCCGGTTTGTATCGATCGTCGCAATAAGTATGACCACATATTTTTTCATTCGCGGCTAATTTAAATATGATTAAGAAATAAAACTTATGAATAATGCTCGATCGCGAGTTCGCGAACTCTCACAACAATCATATCAACAGGGAGATTATACTGGTTGGTTTGAAAAACTTTATGTCGAAGCTGCTGGAAATGCGGATGCAATTCCGTGGGCAGATCGGGGCTTCAATTATTGGTTATCAGATTGGGTCGAAAAATCTCAGGTAGTTGTACGAGATCGACGGCTATTAGTTGTCGGTTGTGGATTGGGCGACGATGCTGAATATCTAGCTAAACTCGGTGCTAAAGTAACAGGATTCGATCTATCTCAAACCGCGATCGATTGGTGTCATCAAAGATTCCCAGACTCGCAGGTAAATTATCAAGTCGTCGATTTATTTACCGCCCCAGCCGACTGGAAATTAAGCTTCGATCTCGTTGTTGAGATTTACACGATTCAAGCTCTACCTGCAAATATTCGCCCCAGTGCGATCGATTGCATTGGTAATTTCGTCGCCCCTGACGGCAAATTATTAGTCATCTGTCGCGGTCGCGAGCCTGAAGACCTCGCTGCGGATTTACCACCGTTTGCCCTAACTCAAAATGAACTGAATAAATTTACCACTACCGGCTTGACTCAAGTATCTTTTGAAGATTTTATCGATACTTTAGAGTCGGGAGCGCCCCGTCGATTTCGGCTTGTCTATCAACGATTAGCGTAGGTTGGGCTTTGTGCTTCAACCCAATACTTTGGTGCGTTATGCTGCGCGATGCGTCAAGACAACGCACCCTACAATCTACTATCCACTAATTAAAACCATGAGTAAAAATACATTATTCGATAAAGTTTGGGATGCACATACCGTTGGTATATTACCTTCAGGACAAACCCAATTATTCATTGGATTGCATCTGATTCATGAAGTCACCAGCCCCCAAGCCTTTGCCATGATGCGCGATCGAGGATTGAAAGTCCCTTATCCCGAACGCACCGTCGCTACCGTCGATCATATCGTCCCTACTGAAGACCAATCGCGCCCCCTCGCCGATAGCCTTGCTGAAGAGATGATGCAACATCTCGAAAATAACACCAAAGAGCATGGGATTAGATTCTACAATGTCGGCTCTGGCAGCCAAGGCATCGTTCATGTAATTGCGCCGGAACAAGGGCTAACTCAGCCAGGAATGACGATCGCCTGCGGAGATAGTCACACTTCTACCCACGGCGCATTTGGCGCGATCGCGTTCGGAATTGGCACCTCTCAAGTGCGCGACGTTTTAGCCTCCCAAACTCTGGCTTTAGGCAAACTAAAAGTCCGCAAAATCGAAGTCAACGGCACCCTCCAACCAGGGGTATATGCCAAAGATGTAATTCTACATATCATCCGCAAACTCGGCGTCAAAGGCGGTGTCGGCTATGCCTATGAGTTCGCTGGCACTACCTTCGAGCAAATGGATATGGAAGCCCGGATGACCGTCTGTAATATGGCGATCGAAGGTGGCGCGCGTTGTGGCTATATCAATCCAGATCGAGTCACCTATGATTATCTCAAAGTCCGAGATTTTGCACCCAAGAAGACGAATTGGGATCGAGCTATCGCTTGGTGGGAAAGCTTGCGCAGCGATAAAGATGCCGAATACGATGATGTCATCGTCTTCGATGCCGCTGAAATTGCCCCCACAGTCACTTGGGGCATTACCCCCGCGCAAGGCATTGGGGTAGACGAACCGATCCCAACAGCAGCACAGATGCCTGAGGATGAGAGAGCGATCGCCGAAGAAGCCTATCAGTATATGGATTTACAACCAGGGGCACCAATTATCGGCACCAAAGTCGATGTTTGCTTCGTCGGAAGCTGCACCAACGGACGCATCACCGACTTGCGCGAAGCTGCCAAATTCGCCGCAGGTAAACAGGTAGCCGCTGGAGTTAAAGCTTTTATCGTCCCCGGTTCCGAACGCGTGAAAAAACAAGCCGAAGCCGAAGGGTTAGACGTGGTTTTTAAAAACGCCGGCTTTGAATGGCGCGAGGCGGGTTGCTCGATGTGTTTGGCGATGAATCCCGATAAATTAGTGGGACGACAACTTAGCGCGTCATCTTCCAATCGGAATTTCAAAGGTCGTCAAGGTTCTTCATCGGGGCGGACATTATTGATGTCGCCGGTGATGGTAATCGCGGCGGCGGTGACGGGGAAGGTGACTGATGTGCGGGAATTGATGAATTAACATAGTATTTCTCGATCGGTAATATACATCATCGATTCGATCGGTTGTTACTGGTGGGGTTGGGCGGGTTTGTTCTATAGTTATCGGTACAAATCGAGATTTGCTAGCATAAACCCGCCCCTACAGCATATACAAAAAAGAAGATGCAGCGATCTCTATCTTCAAGATGATTCAGGCAAATGGTTATCCTTAATTATGAAGTATAAATAGATTATCATGATTCAAATTCAAGAAAAACTATTAACTAATGTTTGGGAGAAAGCTGACTGGGATACATATATAACCACGATCGATGCT
>NZ_JANPGM010000401.1:0-5100 GCF_031423935.1 Chamaesiphon sp. VAR_69_metabat_338 | reverse complement strand
ATCCGATCGAAATTTTCGTCAAATAAGATAAACAGTCCGGGGATTTGGTTGAGAAAGTACTGTAAATAAACAATCCTAGGGATCGGATGCTCGAAATACTGGGCATGAGCATCAACGATATCCCCGATCGTTTGGACGAGCGGACGACGCAGATCTTTGGCAATTAGCTGAGCATTAACGATCGCGACTTGCTGCATGTGTTCGGCTTCTAAGGCATGGAAAATCGCTAATTTGTCAGGGAAGAACTGATAAATCGATCCGACGGCGGTATTGGCTCGATCGGCTATTTGTTGCGTCGTGGCGGCGGTATAACCTACTTGAGCAAAGACTTCTGCTGCTGCTGTCAGAATTTTGGCTACCCGTTGTTGCCCGCGTTGTTGTTTGGGTTGACGCCGTAAGGAATTAGCACTTGACATTTGTGAGGATTTATTCATAAAATTGCCATATCGATTTATTCAACTATTCGCTCACCCATGAATATGCTCCAAGGCGCACCCTGGCTTCTAGCTCACAAATCCATGCTAGCAGTCAACAAACCCTTTAAGGTATCGCTCTATGGTAATGATTATGTACTTTGGAAAGATGCGGGAGGAAATATTAGTGCCCTCGAAAATACCTGCCCTCACATGGGAGCGATGCTGTCTGAAGGTTGGTGTGAAGCGAAACCAGATGGCACGAGTCGAGTAGTTTGTCCCTTTCACGCGCTAGAGTTTGATGCTAAAGGTTGTACGATTCTGCCTGGTTCAAATAAGCAAACTTTACCGCAATTAGCCCAGCTAGAATTAATTATTCAAGGTGATTTTATTTGGTCTTATGGTGGGCATGAGCCAAAAATACCCATCCCAAATATTCTGAATCAAATTGCGGCTAATTACGAATTAGTCGGACATACCGCAGATTGTAGCGTTGAGACTGATTTACGATCGATGCTATTAAATATGCACGACTACAATCATCAGAATGGCACTCATCGAGAGATGTTTAAAATCAAGGAAGTGCAATTCGATAAATTCATCGATGATGGACATCATTCCCATGCTTGGCTAAAATAGCCCAACGCGCCAAAAATGTACAAGTACATTTCAAACCCTTGCTAGTCATGGCTTTGAGCCAAGATTAGATTCGGCTTCATCTTGAATCGCTTGATGCCAGTAAGTCGGGTCAGCATAGCGAACAACCAAAGCATCAATATCGACCTGTGATGTAGATGGACTGAACTCAAATGTCCCAAACAGATTGATATGCTGCCATGCTACGGGAGAAATGTCTTTAATAATCGCTAGTGCCTCTTGGTCGTCAGCCGCCTGTTTCTGCTCGTAAACCCGCGATAACAGCAACGTATTGTAGTAAATGACCGCATTAGAAATCAGCCGCGAACATTCATTCCAGATCTGTTGTTCGCCCTCAGTTTTCACTCGAAACTTCCCACCATTGACATAAGCTACCGCCCGTCGAAACCGATGATAAGCTTCGCCACGATTGAGTGCCTTTTGCACAGTCTGTCGTAAAGTCACATCATCGATAAAGTCCAGGATATACAACGTCCGACAGATATTTTCTAACTCCCATAAAGCCTTTTTAGTTTGGTTCTGTCGTTCATAGCTAGCCAGCTTTCTCACAATCGTCGCCTGTGTCACATCCTTCTGCGCCAACGAAGCCATAATCCGTTGAATATTTGGCCATTCTTGTTCGATTAACTCCTGGTAGATCTTGCGAACGGGTTTTATTAAAAAATCACTGTAGTCATTTGGGTGTCTGGCTCCGACCAATGCACCCATTTTCTTGTGTAAATCCCGATAACGGGGTGCAAAGTGATAGCCAAATGCGTGCAAGATCCAGAAATTTATCTGATTGGTGCCATGCGTATCGGTAGAATGTCGCTCCGGTTTAATATCCGAAGTATTGTTGTGAAGCAGATCGAAGACATAGTGGCTTTCATGCTCGTGAGTCCCAATAATCTTGGCGTTAATTGGTACATGATTAGCCACTAACGTGTAAGCACTTACACCTTTCTGAAGACCGAAATATTTGGGTGAATATCGGGCATTGATAGTATCGATCTGTGTCTCCATCCTTTGTCCATCGCTACTGGAGTGGATGACATCTTGAATATCGTAAAGGTGAAACGCTGGTAGAGTCGCAATCGCATTTGTGATGGCATCATTAGCAGCATGGAGCGTTTCTAGTCGCAGATAATTACGTGCTGTCGTCATCATTGATGAGTGACTCAATCCCGATACCTCCGCCATTCTCCCTAGCCCCATATTGGTGCCCATTCCCACAATACAGGCTAAAATTTCACTCGGATCTGGGTCTTGTTTCACATAACGATCGAGAACGTGAGTGAAGGTACTTAAAAATCCGGTATTTGCCGACACAAACCACAATAAGTCAGCAATCCCAATTCCAGGTAACTGACTATAGAACTGGCTGTTAACTGGTTCCTCTGCACTCGGATAAATTAGTTTCCACCGAGACTTGTCGGCAGTACTAGTAACTTTAATATGCTGATTAAGACCATCAGTTATCCGCTGATTGACAACCTTAAATTTAGTTTCTAATGCTCGCTCGAATGCTGCCAGGGTCTCTTGAATTGGAGCTATTAATATCGGCGCACCAATCTCCTCCAACAACTTATTTTTATGCCGCCAACGCTCATCGCCAATTAAGTCATCTTCAAAACAGCGAAACTCATTACTGTCCCGTACAAACACGTCACCAGAAGAGAGCGCGTTGCGTAGCAAACGGTAAATCAGAAATTCATAACGATCGATCTCTAAGATCTTCTCCTTGCCATCTGCTGTGGCTGTTGGATACAAATAACGTTGTAAACTCTTGGGTATAACTGCCACTGGAAAAGTAGCCGGATCTGTTTGTCTGGGTGATTTTCCTTGTTGAAGCAAGGTCTGCAAGAAAACAACTGCTGCTAACAGTGGTGCATTCTCTACTCGACTAGCGAATGTGAGATCGGCGAACAGTTGACGGAGATTGCGCTTGAAGGTGGCTGAAAGCTTAGAATAAGCCGACCACTCAAACCCAGTTTTGTCAAACTTAATATTACGCATGTAGTCTGACACCGCTAGAAAACTGGCAGGGTCGAGGATGGAAAATGCTTTTGCTTTAACTACTGAAAATGCTACATCGTCAGTAATCGATTCATCCACAAATAGATTGAGGATTTGACCAGCCGCTTGGAGGTTATTTGCCGCATCTGTCAATGCTTGTTGCATCGCCTGTTCCGCGCCTCGTTTGGCTTGTTTTTCGTATTGGTTAACCAAATGGACAAAAGCTTCAATCAGATTGTCATTAATCTGGCGAAACCGATGATAGGCAAAACACAACAAATACAACCGGACTGTCGCTACGGACATCCGCCGCAGCTTGTAAGCCGTATAAAACTTGACTAATCCCGCGTAATATTTGCCACTCTCATTGGAAATGCCTGTTGTTGCTAAAAATGTTTGAGCAAATTCATGTAATGGCTGGAAGTACTTGCGGCGATCCACTTCATGCCGCAGTTCCTTGTAACTGAAATCCTTTGGTTCATGCTTGAGTAAGTTGATTCCATAGACACCTTCTTCGGCTTCCAGCAGGTTTTTCAACTGACTTTCTACCGTTGGCGTGAGGGCTTTGGTGAGTAGTTTCGTAATCCGAGTACGTTCGCCTGTGACTACTCTACCAATCATCTCTTGAAGGAATCGATAGCTAGGTGCAACGACACGTTGCCCAGTTAAGTGTTGGATTAGTTCGCGCAAGATATAAATGGGCTGAATCGATAACATGGCAACCCTTCGGGCTTTTGACTCCAGTTCGACTTTTGCATCACTGTCACACAGCCGATAGTTGAATAGTTGGAGAATTGTCTGCTGCTGTTCGCTGCGGGTATGTCTGAAGGGCAACTTAATTGATGCCAACCTCTGACCTGGAAAGTTTTGTTTCAGGATGTAGTTTAGATCTTCAATCACAGCATCTTGTTGATAACTAAAGAACTGTCGCTTTGCCTTAAAGTATCCAAGCTGCAAGGTTAAATGCACTGCGACCGATACAGTCCGAACTGCTGCTACCACTTCGCGTTCTGCTGTACTCAAATCGAAATAAAGATGCCGTTCATCTTCGGTGAAATGTGGTAATCCATATAGGTCATCGACTTCTTTGGCTGAGAGGATCGCTAGACGACGTGAATTGTTGCTCATGTAATCGGGGCATTAGTGGGAGTGCAGAAAGTACACTTTCCGCACTCTTGACTTACTTAATGTGACTCAACGAGTTTACGTTAATTTTTAGTGCTAAAACTTTTGCCATAATCATCGTGCGGATATCTTGTATATAAGTCAAGATTTTGCACTGTGGATACTTCAACGCCCATCGAACCGAAAACTGTTCCCAATCGGATTGGCTATGCTCGTGTCAGCAGCATCGGTCAAAATCTTGATTCGCAGATCGATGCTTTGAAGCAAGCTGGCTGTCTGAAAATCTTTACTGACAAGTTAACTGGTTCGCGAATGGATCGACCTGGATGGGCGGAGCTGCTCGAATATATTCGTCCAGGTGATATTTTAGTGGTGACTGAATTAAGTCGGATGACCCGTTCGTTACTCCATCTACTTGAGACGGCGAAGATTTTAGAACAACGTCAGATTAATTTGTTCTCATTACGAGAGAGTATCGATACCACGACAGCTACAGGTCGTTGTTTTCTGTCGATGATGGGAGCGATCCACCAGATGGAACGAGAATTACGTGCCGAAAGAGCTTCAGCCGGAAGAGTTTCCGCCAAAGCCAGAGGTAGAACGGGTGGAAGACCCCGAACCGATGTGGCCAAGCTGGAGAATGCGAGGATTTTGTATCAGAATTCTGGGAAGACAGCCGCTGAGGTTTGTAGAGCCGCAGGTGTAGGGCGGCGAGTGTTCTTTGCTTACCTAGCTCAAAAGCATGACTAGCAAGGGTTTGAAATGTACTTGTACATTTTTGGCGCGTTGGGCTATTTTAGCCTAGTAGCTACGGTACTCAACAGATTACCTCACCCCCTAAATAGACCGTAATTACACGATTGCCATCACCCCTGAAAATACAGTATTATTCTGACAGAAGAGATTGCTT
>NZ_JANPGM010000400.1:0-1863 GCF_031423935.1 Chamaesiphon sp. VAR_69_metabat_338 | reverse complement strand
CACCGCCCAAGGAAAAAACATTACCTGCGACACTGGAGCCAATCTCCGGCAGGTGTTAATGGACAATGGGGTCGATCTCTACAATGGGAATGCCAAGTTTATTAATTGCATGGGCATCGGTACTTGCGGCACTTGTGCGGTGCAGATTGAAGGCGAGGTATCTGAGGCAAATTGGAAAGATGTTGCCAGACGCAGTTTCCCACCGCATACACCGTCACGAAACCTGCGACTTGCTTGCCAAACTCAAGTTTTGGGCGATATTACCGTGACTAAATTCACCGCTTTTTGGGGGCAGGGACTCGATCTCCTTTGGTAGGCGACACCAATGCCAAAACTAGCATTAATCAGTAAAATAATTATGAAGCCGCTTGAATGGATCGCTAGCTCTAAAAAAGACCTCATCGCTATGCCCGATCTAGTGCAAGACAATTTTGGCTTTGCACTATTCCAAGCTCAAATCGGGGAAAAGCACGATGATGCTAAACCCTTAAAGGGATTCAAAGGGTCTGGGGTGTTAGAGATCGTCGATGATTTTGATGGCGATACCTATCGTACAGTCTACACAGTGCGGTTTGCTGAGGTGGTGTATGTCTTGCATGTCTTCCAGAAGAAATCTAAACGCGGCATCGCTACCCCCAAACAAGATATCGAGTTAGTCGAACAAAGGCTCAAAACAGCTCAAGAGCATTATCAAAGCAATTATGACAACCAATCTCCACCCGATCGATGAAAATGAAACCACTGTCACTCCTAGCAGTGGCAATGTGTATGCGGATCTGGGATATGAGAATCCAGAGGAAATGCTGCTCAAGGCGCATCTGGTGACGCTATTAAGTAAGGCGATAAAAGCTAGAGGACTGAATCAATACCAAGCGGCTGATGTATTAGGCATCGACCAGCCCAAGGTATCGGCTTTGGTCAGGGGTCAGTTTCGCGGGTATTCGTTAGAAAGGTTATTTAAGTTCTTCAATGCCCTCGATCTGGATGTGGAAGTTAATGTGAAGTCTAAGCCAGAGGGTGAGGAACGGGCGCGGATAAGTGTCGGCAGTGCGAGCGAGTAAACCGCTTCGCGCTGGATTTAACAGCAATCTTTGTTATGTCGATCGAATGATAAGTGGTGTTAATTTAATATGACAGGAATGCTCGCCGATCGGTACTAGAAATTGGTGGGCAAAGAGCGGTTGGTACTTATTCGGGCTTATCATCACAAATTTGCCCACCCTACACCTTCTACACTTCTATCTAGTTCCTGCTGTAAAACTTGGCGGTACAGAAATAAAATCGTTGAGAAGCTCTGATTTTGGTAGCGGCTGTGACCTTACCTTCGACTGCTAGATGAGTTAAAAATTCCTCTATTTCTGCGACTCCCATATCTTTGGGATGACGCTTGTTATGAAACAATAGAATGATAGGCAGAAACATTCTGCTTTTATATGGGGAATATGCTAAATTTTTCAGTTTATCTACCCAAATTTGAGTGAATAGGCGGAAATTTTCCGCCTAATAATAGTTAGGGCACATTACACCACACTGAAATTTATGAGCAATAGAGTCACAGCAGATAATGACACGTTGTTACGCCAAGCATCCATGACGGCGGATGAGTATTTTCACGCCGCCATCAAGACGATAGATGACGAGTTCGGCGACGGCTTTGCCAAGAAGCACCCAGAGCTTATTGCTGGATTCATGCAGGCAGCAGCCCATGATTTTCACTCTGGTGTCACGGCGCGAGCCTTACACGAGATTGCAGATGCAGTTGAGTCTCGCAACCATATGGCCTAACCATGCGCTGTAGCGAACGGCTGCGGGTCTTCGCGGTCGCAATCGGCACGCCTGGTGACCGCCGTCGCTGAGCTTGGG
>NZ_JANPGM010000399.1:0-3753 GCF_031423935.1 Chamaesiphon sp. VAR_69_metabat_338 | reverse complement strand
AATATGAGATCGAAAACCAAATTGACGATCGCGATCTGCGGCATTATGCTTGCCGGATTGATGGTACTTCCGGTAGCAGCCAAGCCCGCATTGCCAACGACACCCATTGTTGCTGATGGAAATATCTGGCAAGCTCTGTTCTTGGGGTTAGTCCAAGGTATTACCGAGTTTCTCCCGATCAGTAGCACCGCCCACTTATTGGTGACAACCAAGGCGTTTGGTTGGCAACAGCTCGGTCAAAAAGATTATGCCGATGCAATTCAATTTGGTAGCGTGATTGCAGTATTTATCTACTTCTGGAGAGATATTAGTAATGTTGTTAGTGGTGGTATTTCCGGCCTAATCAAACAAGATTGGCAAGATCTCAACGTCAAAATTTTCATCGGTATTATCGTTGGTTCTGTGCCTGCTTTGGCGATCGGCTTTTTGCTCAAAGATGCTCTGGAATATAGCGCGCAACTGATTGCGATCGCATCAATTATCATGGCAACTCTATTATTTGCTGCCGAACGTTTTAGCGTTCACAAGCGAGGATTTGCCAATTTAGAAATCAAAGATGGTTTACTCGTTGGCTTGGCGCAAGCAATAGCACTATTTCCTGGTGTTTCTCGCTCTGGATCGACATTAACGGCTGCTCTATTTTTAGGTTTAGATCGAGCATCTGCCGCTAGATTTTCGTTTTTAGTCGGCTTACCAGTCCTAACGATTGCTACTTTACTTAAAGGCTTGAAAATATTTAAGGCAAACGAATTACCGATGCCCTTATTGGCCGCTGGTACAATTTCCGCCTTTATTTTCTCCTATCTGTCGATCGCGTTCTTACTTAACTATCTCAAAACCAAAAACACGATGATCTTTGTCTGGTATCGCTACGCCTTTGGGGCGTCGATTCTCATCGCTCTAGCTACTGGTTGGAAAGGCTAGATCCGACTAAATCGTTACTGGTGACTTCAATCGATCGAGTTAGATAACTTGTGGTAGAGGAAACCGTACAATAGATGAGAGCAGCCGTGGCGATAAAATGGTAGAGATAGATCGACAGCCATCCGCCTGCACCCCGTACTCCGCATCCCAATCTGCTAATATGACATCCGAACTGATTCGTCAACGCTCCGATCTGATCGATACGCAAGTAATTGCCAAAGATACTGGCAAACGCTTGGGAATTGTCAAAGAGCTACTGGTCGATATCGACAGCCGCGAGGTAATCGCGCTGGGTTTACGCGACGGTTGGCTAGCGGCTCCCGGCGGACTGGTCAAATATATGTTTCTCTCATCGATCGAAAAAATGGGCGACGTAATTCTCGTGCCCGACGATGAAGCGATCGAAGATCTCGACCCCGAAAATTATACCAATCTGATCGGGTGTGAAGTCATTACTGAGACTGGTGACATGCTGGGGAAAGTTAGAGGCTTCAAACTTGACTGCGACGATGGCAAACTCACTTCAATTATTATCGCCGCGATCGGCTTGCCATTGATTCCCGATAATGTAATTAGTACCTACGAATTTTCG
The DNA here is from genome assembly GCF_031423935.1 of Chamaesiphon sp. VAR_69_metabat_338. Classification (NCBI taxonomy): domain Bacteria; kingdom Bacillati; phylum Cyanobacteriota; class Cyanophyceae; order Gomontiellales; family Chamaesiphonaceae; genus Chamaesiphon; species Chamaesiphon sp. VAR_69_metabat_338. Next base: position 2,237 of record NZ_JANPGM010000399.1, on the reverse strand, counting down.
ATCGATGAAGTTGTCAGCACTGGCCCCAATCGCTTGATGGTCTTTCAAGGCTGCGAAGAACGCCTCGAACAACTATCTGTCGGCTTCCTAGAGCGGATCGGCCTCGGCAAAGCTCCGTGGGAAGACGAATACAGCTATCGTCCTGCTGTAATTAGACCCGAAAATCAACTCCCCGCAGGCGTGCCCCTCAGCCCACCCCAACCGATCGTCCGCGCCCAGCCGCCAGTCGAGCAAACCGTCTGGGAAGATGACGACTGGCAGGAAGTTCAAGCCGCACCCTTACCCCCGCAGCGGCTCCAAGCCGAGCAACCCCTCTACTATGACGACGAAGATGAGGGCGAAAATTGGAACGAACCCGTCCGCGAGCAGCCGCGTACAGCCAAAGTCTATCAGGATGTCCCTTATACACCGATCGCTGCAACACCCATGCCCCTGGAAGAACCAGATGATGAGGATGTGCTGACGCTAGATGACATGTGGGGTGAGGATACCCAATCGCCAACCGATCGACTCCAAAAGCTGGATATTCCTGACATTGCTCAAAAAATTGACCTACCGCAAACTGTCAAGCAAGTGGAATATCAAGAAGAGGAACAACATTAATTTAGTTGATAATTGATAATTGATAATTATCAATTATCAATTATCTATGCGCATAAATATCTGTAGGTTGGGTTGAACGAATGTGTTGGCGCAGCCTTGCGGAACGCATTAAACCAACATCCTCACGCGCAGAATTTGACAAGCGAATTAAAAAAATTGTAAATCCAAAATCCAAAATTGATATGACCCCAGAAGAAATGCGATCGTTTTTGACTAACCGCTTTGGAGCGACGCTGACTGTTGTTGATGGTGAGTCATATCAAGTCGAAACGCCAGAGTATCGCCTGCTAATTATTCTGTCAGCCCAACAATCTTGGGTGCGGATGTTGGTGCCGATCGCGCCCGCAGCCGACGCGATGACCTTTGTTGAGGAATTCCTATCGGCGAACTTCGACGCCACCTTAGAGACGCGCTATGCGATGAATCAAGGGGTGTTGTGGGGGGTGTGGCAGCATAGCATGGCGGGACTGACGCCAGAAGACTTGACTACCGCGATCGACCGCTCGATCGACCTCAAACGCGTGGGGATCGATCGGGCATTCCAAGATTTTGCGACCAAACAAGTTAAAGAGATCGTCAGTATTGCCAAGCAACGGGGCGATACGATGGAGCAAACAATGCAAACGCTCAACAGGTTTTATGCTGAAGGCGTGATGGGCGATCTCGGTGCGACGGAGGATATCCGTAAGGAAATGATGATGGCTTGGCAAGCTCAATTAGAACGCTTATGGAATGAATCATAATTCTAGCGATTCAACACCAAATCAATCGCAATCTCCATCATTCAGATTCAATCGAACTCACTACTTAAACAGAGCGAAACATCCCAGCAGCCGTTTGCTGTGCTGCTGCGTATATTTTTAGTGCTGCTGCCATGTGTTGTTCAGACTCTTCACCTTTCGATTGAAACCATTCCAAAGTTTCCGAATCAATACGAACAGCAACCGTAGAGATTGGATGAGAAGGCATTCGTAACTTTGCCTTTGAGAAAAACTCATCTGTCAATGGCGGAATATCTGACGTATCGATATCATCATCAGTCATCGCATCAATTTTAGCCCAGTTCGTTCTTGATGTATTGCTCATAATTTCTTCTTTCATGAGAGAGTGCTTTTCTCAACGAAATGATTCTCGTCGTTTCTCGATCGAGTTCGGTGAATATCACAACTACGATCCGCCCATCTAGCATTCCAGTGCCGATCCATCGATCTTCACCATAGTCTCTACGATTATCGATGTCAACTACCATCGGCGAGCTAAAAACCCGATCCGCATCGGCAAAATCAAAGCCATGCTTGTCAAGATTAATCTCGTTTTTCAGGTCATCCCACTCGAAATTCATACCCTAAATCGATCTCGGCTGACAAATCCAATTTTACTCGATCGTAGATAAGATATTGTAATGCTTGGAGTTAGAGATATTTAAACAGTCGAAGCATGAGTGAGATAGCTACGTTGCGGATGTCTAAAGAAGTAAATCCTCGATACCCGCTGCGATCGATCGAATGTGATATCGTCAGATTGATGACGATCGAAAGATAGATATGCAATTAAAACCTTGGCAGTGGGCTGTTTTAGTATCGCCGATCGCGAGTGTCGTTATCTTTCTGCTCGTCGCTGCGGGTACCCAGATT
>NZ_JANPGM010000398.1:0-1732 GCF_031423935.1 Chamaesiphon sp. VAR_69_metabat_338 | reverse complement strand
CGACGACTTCATGTTTACCTTGCAATTTTTCGAGGGTATTAACATCGGTGGAGTAGCCGGATTGAGTTTTGCGAATACTTTTGGTATCTAAGCCGAGTTTTTCAAATAAGATGTGTCCCAATTGTTTGGGTGAACCGAGATTAAATTTCTCCCCTGCAAGTGCGTAGGTTTGCTCCTCGATTTTGGCTAAGTCTTCAGCTAATACAAGCGAGAGTGTTTTCAGATACTCAGCATCGATATTAATACCCCGATCTTCCATCGCGGCGAGAATCGGTTCGAGTGGTAATTCGATTTCTTGCAACAGCGCAAGTAACTTCGGTGCGGCGGCTAATTCGGCTGTGAGGATGCCGTGAAGGCGGTAGGTACCCCAGACATCCATCCCGCAATATTCGGCTACCAAAGGGATACTAACACTTGCGATAGTCTGTCCTTTTGGTACTAAGTCATCGTAACTCTGGGCGACGACGCTCAGATAGCGGCTGGATAAATCCGTGAGGTTATGGCTGCTGTCGGGATTAAGGACGTAGCTTGCCAGCATCGTATCGAAGACAACGCCTTGAAGGTTGATGCCTTGGTTTTTAAATACCAATCGATCGAATTTAGCATTCTGCAATACCTTCGGGTAAGTCGCAGATTCGAGAATCGGTTTGAGACTTGTAAGAACTAATTGCAGTTCTAAATTATCACCCAATTCGTGCCCGATCGGAATATATGCCATTCGATCTGGTTCGGCTCCCCAACAACAACCAATCCCGACTAATTCCGCATTGCGCGGTTCTAAATCGGTAGTTTCCGTATCCCAAGCCACGGGACGATCTGGATCGGTATGTTGCTGAAGATTGGTAATTAAAGCCTGTAATTTGGCTTCAGTATCGATAACTTGCGGCTGAATCGGCGACAGTTTGCTAAGTTGAAACTTATCAGTATCCTCAGCACTAAAGAACCACATATCGTCACCACCATCATCGGTAACAATCGATCCGCGTGGAGTAACAATCTCATGAATTGCTTCGTGGGGGCTGTTGATACTCTCGGGATTGGGAGCCGCCGCACCACCGAAAGCCTCCTGCAGTTTCTCGATATCTTTACTAAATCGATGTAATTCTAATGTTTGTAAGATTGGCTGCACCTGTGCAAAATCAAACCCAGTTAATTTTGTCTCTGGTAACTCGACTTCTAACGGTACATCAGTAATAATTTTCGCTAAATACTGAGAATGATCTGCATCATCCTTACCCGCAATCAGCTTCTTCCCATTCGCACCTGGAATCTCCTCCACGCGATCGTAAATAGTCGCCAGATCTCCGTATTCATTCAATAACTTCACCGCCGTCTTATCGCCAATCCCCCGCACCCCAGGAATGCTATCCGACTTATCCCCACACAACGCCTTATAATCGACAATCTGCGCCGCAGTCACCCCCATCTTATCGATGACACCTTGCTCGTTCATTTCCACTACCGAAGGGCCACTTTGAGCAAAAGCTGAAGTCATGTACAATACACTCACTCGAGCGCGATCGCTCACCAGTTGAAACATATCCTTATCACCAGATAAGATCTTCACCTGATAACCTTCGCGGCTAGCTCTCCCCGCCAGCGTCCCCAACACATCATCCGCCTCAAATCCCACCGCCGTAATCGTCGGTAAATTTAACGCCGTCAATAGTTGGTAGAGGTTCTGAATATCGATCGTGAAATCTTCCGGCGTTTCCACTCGATCGGCCTTATA
>NZ_JANPGM010000397.1:0-4246 GCF_031423935.1 Chamaesiphon sp. VAR_69_metabat_338 | reverse complement strand
GATCGCCATCGAGTTGCGCGACAGGAAACAGGAGTTGATGATGCTTGCCTCGATCGATTTTTTATGCGATAATGACCTTCTGTGACAGATTTACACAGTCTACTTTAAAAATAAAGTAGTGGCACCTGGGGGTGTGGTGGAATGGTAGACGCGACAGACTTAAAATCTGTTATCCGTAATGGATGTGCGAGTTCAAGTCTCGCCACCCCCATCTTCGATCGAGATCGATAGTCGATCCAACAAAAGGGGCACTCAATGCGAGTGCCCCTTTTGTTTGACGATCGTTAATGGTTCGAGCAGTGACAAGTTAGAGCTTATTGTCTAGCCCAGGATGTGCCAGCCCAGATTTTAATAAATAATACCCCAGTCACCATCGCACCTAGTGCCCATTTCACGGCATTTTTGATCAAAGCTAGTCTTTGACCGTTATTAGTAAGTGCCATCCGTTCTTTTAAGTTTTTCTCAGTTAATGCGGCATTCTGCATCATTTTGGATTTAAATGCGGGCGCATCCATGCCAGTGACGCGATTATTTTTCATAAATGCGTCAATCTGCGCGGGTTGCGCTTTCTCAAATTGCGCTTGAATCTGCTGCTGCTTGGTAATTTCCGGCTCGAATTGTGCCTTGACTTGAGCTTGGGCGGCGTCGTTGAGACCTTGGGGGGTGAGGAAGAACACCACCACTAAGGCTAAATAAAATATCCCGATTAGTAAGGAGATCCAAGATAATAATCTCAGCACTAACAGCTCTCTTTTTTTGCGAGCATCGCGATCGTCATAAAAAACTAAAATAAAGCCGATCAGCGGCACTGCCGAACGTTCGACAAACCCACCAGCGGTCTGAAACTGCCAGCCGGGATTACTAAATTGTGGGGGAATTATCGCGCTAACGACATCAAAGAGAGTCAGTAATAACAGTCCGTAACCAACAGCGCGAAATAGATACAATACTGGAGTCATTGGCAAATAGCACCTGTAATTTAAGTCGATCGAGGTCGAGTAAGTGAAGTTGGGAATTTGTCTAGGCTGCGGGAAAATGCATCTGCCACCACCGAATCCAATTGACGCCTGTTGTTTCCAATGTTTTCACCGTAGCATCAGGCTGGTTGGGGTCGATCGGGGTCGAGAGCAGCGTCCACAGACAGCGACTATCCCTAAATGTTTGTTTGCCCATTAGCCACGGTAAAAACCGTTGCAATGGGATGCCACTAGTTAGCGGATTAGGATTACTATTAGCATGAAATTGATCCCCAGTCACGGTGGTGATGCCTTGGGGATTGATGCAAGTACCAAAATAGGCGGTTTTGTTATCGACAAATAAGTTATAAAAACCCACGCCGGGTTTTTCTTTCATCGTCGCTGGTGCGAGTGCGGCGATCGGCATCTTGGTAAACACTGGTAGCAGCGCATCCATCGTGGGTCGATTGGCGACACCATCGGTCATGTAGCGAATCTCGACCTCGATCGCCTGGGGTTTATCGCTAGCTGTGGCGGTGGTGAGGGCATAGCGATACGATCGACCAGTAGCGACCATCCCATTACCGAAAGTATGAGCGGCTAATGGTTTACTCGCTAACATGGAGGTATCTGACAGCGGCACCCGATCGGGAAAATTAAAGGTGGCAGGTGCCTGCAAACTCGATTTGGCAGGACTATTAATCAGGTTGTGAGCGAGTACCCCCACGGCTCCGCCACAGAGTAGACACAGCAGGGATTGACGCGCCAATCTAGCCACAGAAATCGTCATTATGGTTCCTCCTGAGCGGGATCTGCAGGTGCAAAGATCTGAATCAGCAGCCACACCAGTACTACTAGTAACAACGTGCCGATAACGGAGAAGACTAGCGAACCCGAACCATCATGCCAATAATTAAAAGCCGCAATTTGTTTTTGCGAGACAAGAATGGCCATCAGGGATACCCGTAAAGCGTTGACAATAAAGCCAATCGCGATCGCCGCGACCGGTAAAATCGCTTTTTGATACCATTTCCACGGTAATGGCAACAACATCAAAAACAATACAGACATCCCTAATAATTGGGTCATCGCTACGACCCCAGAACAACCACTATAGACCTGGACGCTACCGCCTGGTAGTTCTAGATAAATGCCCTTGCGGACGATCGGCAAACCAGAAAACCAGAGCATTGCACTCGCAAATTGAGCGGTAATCGGTGCGGGATCGGTGAGTTTCGCGAGCAAAACTTCGGGAATGCCCGCAAAAAATAACAGGATAATTTCGCGCCAATATGCTCGTAAACCCTTCCAGCCAGAGGCAAGCAGCGCGAGGGCAATACTCGCGATAAAGGGATAGACAATCAGGAAAGATTCTTCACAATAGCCGGTACATTTGAGCAGTAGCAAGGCTAATAATATTGCGCCCACACAGCTGGCGATCGGTCCGGTGTCGAACTTGAGTTTATCCTGACGTTCCCAGATTAAATAGGCGGCCACCGACCAAAACAGTATCGACGTGATTTGGCGATCGGAATTACCAGTTTTGAAGATCGGGGTCATCTGAATGGCAACAGTCGCAGCACATAGTACTAATAGCAAAAAAGCTGGGGAGGTTGGGGAGATGCGTTTGAATAAATCCGGCTGGTTCATGCATTCTAGGAATTGTGTCACTGACTCACATCATCGATCGGTTAGAACGGGATGGAGCGATCTCTTGCCAGTACTTTAATAAATAAGTTTTGGCATGACAAACTGCCAACATCCTAGCATCAACTGTCAGACTACAGTCGATCGATCGCGCAGCCGCTTGGTGGCTGTAGTTACGCCAGCGGTTAATGCGCTGGTGGAGACGTGCTTTGGACGCTCATGCCATTTTGGTCGTTACTATTCAACCAAATTTGGCAGGTTGCTGGCGTCTGAGGCTGAGTGGGAGCTGCAAAATTGCAGGTATACCGAGCGAGCGCGATCTTCTGGCTATCGCAAATTTTCAGGTTGTAGCCGTAGCTCTGAGCCACGCGACCAAAGCGATCGATCGTTCGATAGCGATCGATGTAATCTAACAACTGCCAAGATTGCGTACCCACTAACAGGTAAATCTGCTTCTGAGCGCGATTGGCGATCCAATTCGTCACCAGCTTAGATGAGAATTGTTCGCTCGGCCACCACAGACTGGGTGATGTCATCCCATGCGGTGAGGGGGTATCGGCGGTAACGATATTGGCCTCGGTACCTGGTGCGGTCGATTTTAATGCGCCCAGATCGATCTCGCAGACCTCTGGGGCTGAGGGAATTAAGCTTGATTGGGCGAGTGCGGTGCTATTTAATCCCAGGGTGAGATAGAGACAAGTGCAACCGATAAATTTTAGTGTCACAATCCTCAAATATAGAACTTGCATGATAGTCGATCGCGACCCCCAAACAGTCACAATTGTTCCAATTGACCAGAGATCGCTCGTCGATCGGCGGCGACCTGAGGATACCCTGGATCTACTAAGCAATAGTAGGTTTAAATTGAGATAAGACTATGAGCTTCCTCGCATGTCACTCGATCGCTTAAAAATTCTGATAGTTGAAGATGATGAACTATTTCGCTTGGGTTTAGTCGTGCGATTGCAACGGGAACCAGGTATCGAGATTTTAGCCGAAGCAAACGATGGTGAAACCGCGATCGATCTCGCCAAACAGCAGCTTTTCGATCTGGTTTTACTCGATATGGGTTTACCGGGATTGGGTGGGATCGAAACCTGTCGCCAACTCAAACAAAATCATCCCAAATTGGCAATTTTGGCACTGACTTCGCGAACCGATCGATCTCTAATTTCCCGCTTAGTCGCCGCTGGAGCGCAGGGTTATTGTCTCAAAGGGGTAGGAGCCGAAACCCTAATTTTAGCCATGCGATCGGTCATTGCTGGCGCATCTTGGTGGGATGCCACTGCCACCGCCGAAATTCATAATTTGTTTCAAAATAATCCCACGCAAGCAGATGGAGCTACAGCCACGATCGAATCGCTAACTAGGCGCGAACAGGAGATCCTCAAGCTAATTTCTACTCACAAAACCGATCGCGAAATTGCCGAGATTCTCTACATTACTCCTGGTACCGTGCGCGTTCACGTTCACACGATCTTGCATAAATTAGGTGCGAGCGATCGCAAACAAGCAGTCGCGATCGCCATTCAAAATTATCTACTCGATCTCTCCCCATAAACACTTAAAGACCCCCGACTTCTTCAAGAAGTCGGGGATCTATGGGATTTAATCGTGATGCTTACTAACTTTGAGCCGATTAG
>NZ_JANPGM010000396.1:0-2141 GCF_031423935.1 Chamaesiphon sp. VAR_69_metabat_338 | reverse complement strand
TTGATGAGCAACGGTCGGAATATTCAAGAAGGTAGTGCTGTTAAAGCAACCGGTAAAATCGCGCAGATTCCGGTCGGCGATGCGATCGTCGGTCGCGTCGTTGACGCATTAGCACGTCCGATCGATGGTAAAGGCGACATTGCCACTACCACCACTCGCCTGATTGAATTCATGGCACCGGGGATTATCGAACGCCGTTCGGTCTACGAACCCATGCAGACAGGGATTACTGCAATCGATGCGATGATTCCGGTCGGACGCGGACAACGGGAACTGATCATCGGTGACAGACAGACTGGTAAAACCACCATCGCCGTCGATACGATCGTCAACCAAAAATCCGAAGATGTAATTTGCGTTTACGTTGCGATCGGTCAAAAAGCTTCCACAGTTGCGAACATCGTTAACGTACTAGAAGAAGCTGGCGCGATGGCTTACACGATCGTCGTAGCGGCTAATGCCAACGATCCTGCCACCCTCCAATACTTCGCACCTTACACTGGTGCCGCGATCGCTGAGTACTTTATGTACCAAGGTAAAGCGACCCTGATTATCTATGATGACTTGTCCAAACAAGCTCAAGCATACCGTCAGATGTCCCTCCTGCTCCGTCGCCCACCCGGACGCGAAGCTTATCCCGGCGACGTATTCTACATTCACTCTCGCTTACTAGAGCGCGCTGCCAAACTCAGCGACGAACTCGGTGGTGGTAGCATGACTGCATTACCAATCATCGAAACTCAAGCGAGTGACGTATCGGCTTACATTCCGACCAACGTAATTTCGATTACCGACGGTCAAATCTTCCTCTCCGCCGATCTCTTCAACTCCGGTTTGCGCCCAGCCATCAACGCCGGTATTTCAGTATCCCGCGTCGGTTCCGCCGCACAAACCAAGGCAATGAAGAAAGTTGCAGGTAAACTCAAACTCGAACTAGCGCAGTTTGACGACCTCCAAGCCTTCGCGCAATTCGCCTCCGACCTCGACCAAGCGACCCAAAATCAACTCGCTCGTGGCGCGCGGTTACGCGAAATTCTCAAACAGCCGCAGTACTCGCCACTATCGGTTGCCGAACAGGTTGCCGTGGTATACGCTGGCTTGAATGGCTACCTCGACGATATCGCTGTCAATAAAGTCGTCGGTTACACGACCGCACTCAAAGACTACCTCAAAAATAGCAAACCTGAGTACGCGCAAACCATCAAAGACAACAAAATGCAGCTAACTGATGAAGCAGAAAATCTGCTCAAAGCTGCATTAGTCGAGTGTAAGAAATCCTTCTTAGCCGCAGCTTAGAAATTAGGGGATAGGGGATAGGGAATAGGGAATAGAGAAGTGTAATTGGGTGTTTCAACGTATAGACTACGATCTGCACAAAACATCTACTTACGCATCTTCTAAACCTAATCTGTTAGCCTCTATCCCTTTTTTCATAACAAATTATAGATAAAAACATAGTGGACATCATTCTCATGAAGTAAAACCACTATCCCCTATCCCCTATTCCCTATTCTCTTTCCTAACTAAACACCAAAAATCTACAACTAGAACCCCCTATAAAAATATGGCTAACTTAAAACTGATTCGCGATCGAATCCAATCGGTTAAAAATACTAAAAAAATTACCGAAGCCATGCGCCTCGTCGCCGCAGCTAAAGTACGCCGCGCGCAACAACAAGTCATCGCCACCCGTCCCTTTGCCGACAGATTGGCACAAGTGTTGTATAGCCTCAAAAATCGCCTGACATTTGCCGATGCTACTTCGCCATTCTTACAACAACGCGAAGCCAAATGTGTCGGGATCTTAGTCGTTACAGGCGATCGCGGTTTGTGCGGCGGTTATAATAGTTCGATTATCAAAAAAGCCGAACTCCGCGCTAAAGAACTCAAAGCCCAAGGTTTAGACTATAAATTTGTCACCGTCGGACGCAAAGCTACCCAGTACTTCCAACGTCGCAATCAACCCATCAGTGCCAATTACACTGGTTTAGAACAAATTCCCACGGCTGCTGAAGCAAGTAAGATCGCCGATGAATTGCTCTCCCTGTTCCTGTCCGAAGGTGTGGACAGAGTAGAGCTAGTTTATACCAAATTCGTCTCGCTGATTTCTTCGCGCCCAGTAGTCCAAACGTTATTGCCCC
>NZ_JANPGM010000395.1:0-1845 GCF_031423935.1 Chamaesiphon sp. VAR_69_metabat_338 | reverse complement strand
GGGAACCGCTCCCTTCGGGAAGGCTTCGCCAACAGCGCGTAGGGCTTTGCCCCGCCGAAGGCGTATGCATCCGCTAAATCCCCCTTCAAAAGCGGATGCCTTTTCGGTCGGGTTCCCCGACCATGAAAAGGCACCAGGCGGGGGACTAAGAGTCCGGTTCCCCCCTTTTGAAGGGGGGTTAGGGGGGATCTAGATCTGCGAATCAACTCAAATAGACTTGTCGGTACGCGGTAGCCTTTTTAAGGGGGCTAGCGGCTCGCGCTCGTCGGGTTCCCCGACGGTTTAGCGAGACAAGACAGGGGGAATCTTCTAGGGATTGAACTTAACAAAATTGAGTTCTCAGACATCAGATCCTAGCTACCCAAGATTTCGGCTTTGGTGCGATCGATCGCTTGCATTAGTTCTTGGCGATCTTGTTCGCGAATCAAATACCGCCAGACAAACCGTGCTGTATAGAACAGCCCGATAATTTTTAGCAGTGGCGATACTAACGGGATATCATCGATCGCACCCAATCCGGCAAACAGCAGTTTGAGACTGATAATGCCGAGGAAAAATACGCCTAAAGCAATAATAAGTTGCCGATTTTTAGCGAAGAAATCGACGACATAGGCTTTGGCTCGATCGTAATACTCAGCAGTATCGCTAGTTTGAATCGATTGCCAAGTATCCTGAGCGGAGTCCATTAACGACTGCGCGTCGGGGAGATTTACGGAAGGCTCTGGCGTGGGATCTGGAGTTTCCACAGCCATTACTGCTTCGTCACTGTGGAGCGATGCTGCTGCTTCGCTGGGTGCTTTGACGCTAGAACGCTCGTCATAACCCATCGCATCATCTTCACCAGCAGGCAGCTCTACCAAGGCGATCGGATCCGCTGCATCATCTCCACTGTGGAGACTTGCTGCTGCTTCGCCAGGTGATTTTTCACCAGGTGGTTTTTCGCCATATTTCATGGCATCATCCATTGTCGGTGCTGCTACTGAACCGCTAGGCGCATCGACCTGCTGCTCTTGAGCGACAAGCGTTTCGATCGGTTCCATGTTCTCAACTGTGGAGTTTTCGACATAGGCATTGTCATACTCAGCCTCCGCGTCCATCGACTTTGGCTCTGGAGCTTGATAGTTGGGATGGTCTGGATGGGTTTCGTTGTACTCATCAATCCGGTGGATTTCGGTAGTGATATCGATGCTCATGATAATTAGTTACTTATTCAAAGGTGATGCTATTTGTGCGAGGAGCGGGGAGGGAAATATATCCTTAACTAGCAACGTCGTTTATTGCAACGGTAAGTGTTGATTAAATCTAGATAATTTCCAACTAGGAATCTCGATCTGCCCAACTTTTTGAGAAGTTAGCAGATCTGAGAATCGCTCTAAATGTTTTTATCTATAACTGGATTACCGTCGATATTGACATCCAATTCTTCGCGCCGTAGTTGCTCTTGAACGGTGGCATTTTCGGTGTCTACCACTTTACTAACCTTGACCTCTTCGCGGACGTAGGCTTCTTTATGAAACTCTGGTACTTCTTCGTACACGTCGATCCGAGCGACTTCGCCTTCTTTAAAAGCGTCGGTGCCGGTGGTCGGCATCGTGCCAGTACCGCTGACGGGCATCCGTTCGATGACGACGCGCTCCTTATCGACAGCTACTGATGCGCTTGCTGTCTCAGTTTCGACATGTTTGCTAATTACGGCTTCGCCAGTTTTTTGACGCGTTTTACCTGCAACTAACCGCTCTTCATAGAGTTTGAGAGTCGAGGCATTTTGGTCGTGCATTGCGTACAAATCGGGTTCGCGATCGTAACTATAATTGTCACGATTCATGGTAGCCGCGCCCGTTGCGG
>NZ_JANPGM010000394.1:0-7929 GCF_031423935.1 Chamaesiphon sp. VAR_69_metabat_338 | reverse complement strand
CGAGATCGAGATCCAGCGCGAACGCGAAGCCGAACGCCGCCGCTACCGAGGTTTTTACCACCGCGATCGCGATAACGATCGTCGCGACTACCACCGGGGCGAATACTACCCCAATCGTTACTAGGGACAACGATCGATAAGTTCGCGTAGCCTCTGCTTGAATCGTCGAATTTATCGATCTATTCCATTTGTGCGATACATCGCTCTCTAGAGTTACTTACGCTAGTTAAGAAGCTAATTTTTTAACTAGTAAAGAGCATTTAATCGTGTTAAAAATCACCGCATTTGCAATTGGTATATTGACGATCGTAGCGATCGCCCCCAAGTCTGAGGCAATGAGTCCGAGTTCCCCGCCTGTCTCGATCGAGACAGCGACTGCCAATCTTCACTCCCAAGTTATTTTGAATAACCCCGATCGCGATCGCCGCTACAATCGCGATCGGGGTTATTCGCGGGGGAGTATCTTACAGCAACGGCGCGATTTAGAACGAAGACGCGAAGCCGATCGCCGTCGCTATCGATATGACGAACGCCGCGATCGTTCTTATCCGGTTGATGGCTATCGCCGCGACCGCTAGATCGATCGCGCTCGATTCGCCACAATTTTAATCGGTTAGAAATGGCCGATCTGGATCTCACCTTTATTACTAGATATCTATAAGTAGACTAGTGAGATCTCTAACTATCGACGGATAGTTAAGCCGATCTAAATAGTTAACTTATAAGTATAGAAGTTGAATTCGCAACCGCGCCAATAGCTTCAAATTTCGGTGCAAAAACCAATCTACTACTTCAACCTATCTCAACAATTTACAAGTCAAGCACTCACCATGAAAAAGCAAATCATTGCCTTTTTTGCACTACTGTCTTCGATGGCAACTGTCGGTATGTCCGCCCCTGCTAATGCGCAAAGTGTACCAGTAGTACGTCAAAACTCGATCGGGCCGTCGGTATTATTTGGTAACGGTCAATCGGCGATCGGGATCGATTCCAAATTCAGTCTCAGCGATAATATCTCTTTGCGTCCGTTTGTTTATTTTCCCAACAACGGTACTGACTTTGGAACGGCGTTGACTTACGATATCGCACTCCGAAATAACGATAGCAGCCTGCTGATTACCCCTTTCGTAGGTGGCTCTGTAGATGTCAATACGGGCGGGAATAGTGTCACCACAGTCAGCTTGGTTGGTGGTGCAGACTTAGATCTGAGCGAAAGCATCCGCTTAAAAGGCTCGATTATCGTACCTTTAAGCAACGATCGGGGTCAAGGTACTGGAATCGCTGTCGGTGCTGGCTTCCGGTTCTAGTGGCGCGCGCCATCCCCAAGCGTAATTGTCACTCTTTCAGTCAAGGCTGAAGCTAGTTTTCTGAATCTTGCGATCCGCCAAAGCTCTGCCCGATCGCGCAATTGTGCGATCGGGCAGAGCTTTAGCGCGTCACCATGACTAAAGATATAGTTCGATCGGTAGATTTACTTCCAAAAGCATTACCTTAGTACGATGACCCCTGCGGACGATCGAGTTAAGGTTAAATTGGCATCATTTATCTTCATCGTCATTCAAGCAAAATTTACCCATGTCCAAATTCACAGCATTAGCCATCGGATTGCTATCAGTAATCTCGATCGTGCCGACAGCTCAAGCTGCTACTGGCATTAGTAACCAGCCAAATCTTCAACAACCAGCTAGAGATCTCCACGCCCAAGTATTTATTAGATTCGGTGCGCCGCCACCAGTGCCATATCATCGTGAAGAATTCGATCGTCGCCGTCAATGGCAAATCGAACGCGAGCGCGAAGCAGAACGCCGTCGTGAATTTTTCTCCCGTCAGCGCGAGCGCGAGGGGTTTTATCGGGGTGGCGGCGAATTTCGGGGCGAACCGCGTGGCGTCCAAGTTGAATTTCGCGGTGAACCCCGCCCAGAATTCCGTCCCCCTCACTAAGCAGGTTGCCAAATCGATGTTAAGTCAGAGGACGGCTCGATCTTGTGCCCCTAGTTTAACGCTCGACGGCTATTTGTAATTTATGCCCAGCTAAATAAGGAGACGATCGCCTGCGATCGTCTCCTTTCAAGTAAGATCTGATTATTATCGATGCGAGCGCAGCCATGAAAAAAGCTAGTCGAAGAATTATGAGTGCGCTGAATGCCGCTGCCAAAGACAACGATGGCGATCGCGGTGACATGTCCATAGCACAAGAGTCTGGTCTGGATGCTTTTTACCAGCGGATGTTCGATCGCGATATTTACTTACATGTTTCGGAAATATCTGTGGCCATGCTGGGTGTCTGTTTGACAGGAGTATCTATTCTCAATGTAGACCAAGAGCTTAAAGATGGCGGCACTAATATCGATGACTTACTGGCGATCGATTCTTTTGTGTTTCTCACTGCTTATCTGCTGTCATACTGGGTCGTCAGAGTGATGACCCAAGGCGATCGCAATGTCCGCAAAATTGGAAATATTGCAAATGCGATCTTTTTATTTGGCATGATTGTGATGGCGATCGTCTGTGGGTGCATCGTCATCAAAGGTGATTTAGCTGCTCATCTTGGTTCGCGCTAATTTAGGACATAAATCAATGTAGTGCCTCATTCTCCTGCTATGTTGATACGCTTTCGAGATCGGCTAAGCCCCGCTCACTTTTTTGTTACTTAATCAGCGAGTTTGCCTCGATCTCAGTACTAGTTTTTAACTCAAACTTGTCTACAGTGCCCTGAGAATAATCATTAAGATTCAAATCTTTAATTGTTTTAGCCAAGCGTTCATAGAGGGCTTCCTTAACTTCTAAACCGGCAGATTCCTTGCGCATTCCGACAATTACTAGTCGGCGTTGTAGCGAGTTGCCCTGTGCTTTGAGCTGACAATTATCCCGTTTAAATTGGCCGAGATTGAGCACTGGATATTCTTTGACTTGAAATAATTGCTTGACCAGTTTATCTTGAATTGTTTTAGCGCGATTGAAAGCACGTAATTCTTCTTCAACGGCACTGCCCTCACAAGAAGCAGTACCAAGGGCGACAATCCGGTTGGGATTGTTCATGATTTTAAAGATCCCCTGTTTTTCCAATTCTTGTTTGAGCACAGCAATTGGCAAAGATGCTGTTGTCCCCTTGATTTTGACTTGACTATCGGAAGCCAATTGCCATTCATAACGATCGCTCAAAACTGCCATATTAATCTCGGCTGATTTGCCGCGACTATCGGTAGCTTTGAGATAGGGATAATAGAGGACATCGCCGATTTTTTGGGGCGACTGTGGCTCGATTTTGGGTTCGATCTTAGCAATTGGCAGCGGACAGATCCGATTGTATGCGCCGAGTTGACAGGCAATGTGTTCTTGATGGGCATAAGCCACCATGCCAGTTGTCGCGACTGTAGCGATGACAGAACCGACGATCGCTTTCAATCGCCAATTATTCACCGGCGGAGCTGCTAATGCCTCGACGATGCAAGTAATCGATTGATGGCGATCTTGGACTTCATTCATCACCATTCGATCGATTGCGGTAGCGAGTTGTTCGTCGATCTGTCGTTCTTGCTTGGCGAGTTCTTGTCGCCAAGTCCACTTATTGCCCATGAAATCGTACAGTCGATCGGGATTGATATCCGTCAACAGATGGATGCAGGTTGCCCCTAGCGCGTAGATATCGCTAGCTGGATAGGCAACTCCCGCCCGAATCTGTTCGGGTGGCGCGTAGCCCATCGTCCCGCCAGTGGTGCCCCGCGACATTACCGTACTATTGAGATGTTTGGACATGCCAAAGTCAATTACCACCAGCTCGCCATTCTTGCGCCGCATGATATTTTCCGGCTTAATATCCCGATGGATCGTGCCGCGATCGTGGACGAATTTGAGAATGGGTAACAGATCGTCTAATAAGTGACGAATTTTTGCTGGGGAATACGCGCCATGTTCTTCCAATTCCTTAAGTAAATTTTGGCCGTCAATAAACTCTTGAATCAGATAAAATCGTCGCTCTTGTTCTAAATAGGCAAACAATTTGGGAATGCGACTGGACTCAGCCCCCAATCGATCTAACTGCGCCCCTTCCCGTTGAAATAATTCGATCGATTTTTCAAAAGCCTCGGGATCGTCCAATACTTGCGGTGCTGGGAAAAACTGCTTGATGACACAGCGTTTTTCTGCGGGCATATCGGTATCGACTGCCAAAAAGTTGCGGCTCATTCCACCACTATCGAGAAAGCTCACCGCTCGATAGCGACCTTTCAAAAGTAATTGGCTGCGACAACCTTTGCAAATTTTTTCCTCATGCTGATTTTGGGGCGCAGGACAATTGGGGTTGAGGCAATAGCTCATGGTGGCGTATCGATGAGGAGGCACAAGATGAATTTTAGCTTAACGCTAGACTAGATCGTCTCAAATGCCTACAAGTTCAGCAAGATCCAGGGGGTGAAAGTTGTCATGTTAATATTTACACCAGCCGTCAAACGATCCAACTGCTAGATCTGATGGCAACTGCCAATTCATCGCTAGTACCGATCGATGGCAAATCCGATCGAAAATTGACCCCAAACACGAGATAATAGACTCACGATCGGTCTGCATAATTTCATCGATCGCTATTTAATCGATCGCCACTATATGCCTCAAATTCAGTCCCTTTTTGATTGGTTTGCCGATCGTCAGCGAACTAGTCCCAGCATCCAGCAGCAACAGGAGCGCGAAATTGCGGATGGATTGTGGACGAAATGCGAAAAATGTAACGCGATCGCCTATACCAAAGAATTAACGGCCAATCAAATGGTCTGCCTTGAGTGCAGCCATCATAAGCGCGTATCTGGGCGCGAACGGATCGACCAACTCATCGATGCCGATACTTGGACGCCACTGGACGAAAATCTCTACCCTACCGATCCGCTGAAATTTAGAGACGTCAAAGCTTATAGCGACAGATTGCGGGATTTTCAGCACAAAACTGGTGCGATCGATGCCGCCCTCACTGGTGTGGGCAAAATTGACGGCTTGCCGCTGGCGTTAGGCGTGATGGACTTCCAATTTATGGCGGGCAGTATGGGTTCTGTCGTCGGCGAAAAGCTGACTCGCGCGATCGAGTATGCCACTGCCCATCGGATGACTGTATCGATCGTCTGTGCGTCGGGCGGTGCCCGCATGCAAGAAGGGATGCTCAGTCTGATGCAAATGGCGAAAATCTCTGGTGCCCTCGAACGGCACCGCGAAGCCCGCTTGCTCTATTTGCCGATCCTTACCAATCCCACTACCGGCGGCGTCATCGCCAGCTTCGCTATGCTCGGCGATATCATTCTTGCCGAACCCAAAGCCACGATCGCCTTTGCCGGCAGACGCGTAATCGAACAAACCCTCCGCGAAAAACTGCCCGACGACTTTCAGACCTCGGAATACTATTTCAATAAGGGCTTCATCGACAAAATTGTCCCCCGCACTCAGCTCAAGCAGACTGTGGCGCAGTTGATTAGGTTGCATCAGGTTAGGGATTAGGGGTTAGGGATTAGGGAATAGGGAATTAAGCTATGAGGCAATAAAGCTGCCGCAGTGGAGACGCTTGCGTCCCTACTACATTTGTTACTCCCTAACCCCTAACCCCCCTAATCCCTATCCCCTATCCCCTATCCCCTAATTGTAAATTTTTCTTTACTTTATGAGTAAAAACACAGAACTCTGAGCCGAGATAATGAGATGATATGGGTAATATAAGATAGCTGTGGCTTTGGTCTTGAGTTTAGCTGTGTTGTGTAATTATCATCTAATTTAAAGTTATCTTTTCGAGGGAGAACCATGTTCAAGCGATTCCTGTTGCTGGCTGTGGCAACCATATTGTTTGCATTCCAAACCTTAGTTACCAGTGCTAATGCCATCGAACTCGATGCTGCAACCCGTACAGTCAAATTAAATCCCCAGGGTGAAACCGTCACCCTCAATCTCAAACAAGTCAACCAAGGCAGACAACTGTTTGCCTCAACTTGCGCCCAATGTCACGCTGGTGGCGTCACCAAAACCGATTTTAACGTAGGTTTGAGTCCGGTAGATTTATCTGGAGCGACCCCCTCGCGCGACAATATCGTGGCTTTGGTGGACTATATGCATCATCCGACTACTTACGATGGTGAAACGCCGATCGCGGAATTACACCCCAGTATGGAAAGTGCGGATATTTTCACGGAGATGAAAAACCTCTCTGAGAATGACATGTATGCGATCGCCGGACATATCCTGATGCAACCCAAAATCATGGGCGAGCAATGGGGTGGTGGTAAAACAGTTAGATAGTCACTAATTGCCCGAACCTCGATCGAGCCAGATTGCCATACGACAGCGGTTGCACTCATCGATCGAGTCCGGAAATGGGTAGTTTGGCGATCGCTACTGTCAAGAGCGATACCCGAATTGTTAAAGTTTCGATACAGATAGGTACTTTTACTACTCACTACCCAGGCATCTTGGTTACAATAATCTGTTGATAGTTTAGATTTCTTAATTTTAGATTAGACAGGAGAACCGTTTTGAAAAAGCTGATTTCGATTTTTACCCTAGTATTTGCACTCTGCTCGATCGCCTTCACCTCTCCGGCTGCGGCTGCGGAAGTGGCTAATGGAGCCAAAATCTTTAGTGCTAATTGCGCGGCTTGTCATGCTGGCGGTAACAATGTGATCATGGCCAACAAGAATCTCAAAAAAGAAGCTTTGGCAGAATACGGCATGAACTCGGTGGCTGCAATTACTACTCAAGTAACGAATGGTAAAAATGCCATGCCGGCTTTTGGGGGCAGACTCAGTGCCGCTCAAATCCAAGATGTCGCGACTTATGTATTAGCTCAATCTGAAAAAGGTTGGTAGTTTCTGGTTTGGTGATTCATGGCTAGATTTGACTAGTCCGATCTCACCAACTAATTGTGGCTGGTAATTGTCGAACTTCGATCGAGAAATTGCTTATGTGATAAGTTATTCTCTATCGCCAGTCGGTAGTTACCAGCCATTTGTTATTTGCAGGCAGGTAGCCAGGGGAAAAGGCGACAGCAGTCGGCGTCAACTCCAAAACCTAACACCTAAACCCTCACACCTCGCTAATGCTAGATATCAACAAAGTTGCCAAGCAATTACCAGGGATCGGTCAGCATTTAGTTCGAGAGAATACCGCCAACCAGCAACGATTACAACTAGCAACGACATCTTTCCAGCAGGCGATCGATCGCCAAGTCGAACTAGCGCAGATCCAGCAGCAGTGGAGCAATCGGCTATTTTTTAATACATCCATCCCCGTCGAACCGCTCGACACCCGCATCGATATTGCCGCGCCACCAGCTCAACAAACGGTACTCGCTACCGACGGTTCGCAGATTGCCCCCAGTCATCATGAAATTGCCTATTGCTACCTGATTAATGTCGGTAGAGTGATGATTCATTATGGGCAAAATTTGCACCCATTGCTCGACAGTATTCCCGAAGTTTTTTATCAGCAGTCCGATCTATATATCTCTCGTCAGTGGGGGATTAGCACCGAAGAATGGTTGGGCTATCGTCGCGCGGTATCCGAAGCAACAGTCCTGGCCGAATTGGGCTGTAACTGGGTCGCACCTCCGTTTGGCTTTGATAATGAGTTGGATTCAATTGCGACCGCCACAAAGCCGCGTATCCCCACCTTAGCGATGGTGGATGGCTCGTTAGTCTACTGGTTTCTCGAACAATTGCCGACCGATGCGCGCGAGCAAATCCTCAATCCGATTTTAGCGGCTTGGGAAGAGTTGCGAGTTGCGGGGATTCCGATCGTTGGTTATCTGAGTTCGTCGCGGAGTATCGACAATCTCAATCTGCTCCGGCTGTTAACTTGCCCTCACGATGTGCCAGATTGTCCGACTCATTGTGCCGATGCTACCAAATTGCCCTGCCAACAGTTTGAAGGGGTACGCGATACCACCTTGTGGAACACGCAGCT
>NZ_JANPGM010000393.1:0-5861 GCF_031423935.1 Chamaesiphon sp. VAR_69_metabat_338 | reverse complement strand
TAAGTTGTTCTGCTTGTGCTTGGATTGAGAAATCGGGGCTAGGATTTTCATCCCTGGTTTGAGGTTTTGAGCTTTTATCCATCCGCAATCGGTGCCAATTAAATGATTTCCAGTACAGCGTATTTCTCGCTGAGTAGTTTTAATGGTTAAAGTTGGCTTTTGCCCACGTTCTAACCATCTGAGTACCTGTTTCCATTCCCATTTAGACAACTGTTCGTTATAGCTTAAAACCTGACGATCGACTAATGCAGGATTGTCGATCTGCATCCAACCTCGATCGGTCAAAATTAAACTATCACCAGTCAAGCATTCGTCGATGATATAAACCTTATACCGACACTGAACGGGGGCATATTGAGCGCGCTCGATTAGTTCGCGGATATTATCGACGCCTGTATTACTTGCAGCATCGATTTCGATGATATCGAGAGCAGCACCAGAGGCGATCGAGCTACATACCTCACATTTACCACAAGGTTGTGCAGTAGGTACCTGACTCGCCATACAATTAAGAGACTTGGCTAATATTCGCGCACTAGAAGTTTTACCTGTTCCCCGTGGGCCAGTAAACAGGTATGCTGGGGCAATCTTCTCTAGCCGCAAAGCATTAGTCAAGGTGGTGGCGATCGCCTCTTGCCCGACCAGATCGGCGAAAGTTTGCGGTCTATATTTATGATGTAGAGGTATGTATGCCATCTGCTGAATAAATAGAGAAGATATCCAAGCCAAACGCAAACACCATCGATCGAGGTGGTTTACTTAGCCTTACCCTCTAAGATACCCTAGATCGAATGTACCTAAATTGTGCATCGAGGAATCAGTAAATGTTAAAAAAAATCTGGCAGTCATTCATGAGGTGGTTTCGGAAATTATTCGGCACTGGGAAGCATCGATCTAGTCTCCAAGGCAGAGGCATGGCGACCGATCGACTCTCTAGTGTTGAATTGCCACCACTCGATGACACCGATCGGGAATATCTATTCATGCAGTTGCTCGAAGGAGTGGCTCATGGCTGGCAACAACCCCGCGCGATCGGCTTTTTTAACAAAATTAGGCAGCGAGTCCGCAAATCCGAATGGCTCGAATGGCTCGATAAGTTCGGTCAGAACTTACTCGCAGCAACCGTACCCAATTATGAACTAGCTGGGCGCATGGTGCAATTAGCCCAACTCGATTGCGGTGAAATCGGCGATCTCGCTGGCGATTACGGCGCGCGCCTACTCAATCGCCAAGCCGAAGAATTTAATGCGGGCATGCTCCCGATTATGGAATTTGGTTCGCTCGAAACGGGGCTGGACGAACAAACGCCATTCGATCTGAGCTACAGTAGTACGTCGATCGACGACCAGTTTGGTGATATTCCGCCAGAGCTACTGCTGACACCGCCGCCCCCACAAGCAATCGGACAGCCAGAGCCTAGTGCTGCGAATGAAACCCGCGAGATTACCCTCGAAGAATTTTCGGTGATGCTGCATCAAGATCCGGCTTTAGTTGCCGAACTCGCCGGACAATTTGGGATCGAGACTACCGATCCGCAAATCGTGTTCGATGCCGTTGTCGCGCAAATGCAGCAACAAGTCCAGCAAATTAGCGGCGATCTCCAGCAGTCTGGCGAGCTGCCCTCACCAACAACGCCACCAGAGGTGCCAGCCACACCACCAATCGCACCACCAGAAATTCCCGCTACGCCGCCTACAGCACCGCCAGAAATTCCGACAACACCGCCACTAAGCCCACCAGCGGTTCCGGCTACGCCGCCCACCGCGCCGCCAATGGCACCAGAAGCAGCAACAGCAGGACACCCGATCGATCGCTCTGCTAGAGAACAATCAGCCCCACCGCCACCACCGCCGTTACCCAGATTGGAATACAAATCCGAAGATCCGTGGAGTAATAACCCGATCGAAAGTCCCGATGCAACTCAGCCCAAAGCGGCTAATCTATCCGATCGGCGAGGAGTTTAGAGACATAAAATGAGCAGAATTACCAACTTATATACAGATGGTGCTTGTTCCGGCAATCCCGGCCCTGGTGGTTGGGGTACTGTGGCTTACTTTGACGATGGGAGCTGTCACGAATTGGGCGGACGCGACGGTGCGACGACCAATAATCGGATGGAAATGCAAGCTGCAATTTCAGCACTACAATTTTTTGCTGGTACCAGTCAAAGTACGCAGTGCATTCTCTATACCGATAGTGAATACCTGATTAAAGGGATTACCCAATGGGTCAAAGGCTGGAAGAAGAAAGGCTGGAAAACAGCAGCGGGCAAACCCGTTCTCAATCAAGATTTGTGGGAAACACTCGAAGCACTCGATCGACAAGTTCAGTCCCAAACCAAAGTGCCGGTATCCTGGCAACACGTTCGCGGTCATTCTGGCAATGTCGGTAACGAACGCTGTGACACGATCGCCAGAGGTTTTTCTAGCGGTCAACCGCCACAACTGCGGCAACACTCTACAATGGAGATAGCCAAGCCAGCTCCAGCCGCTCAACGCCCTTCAGAACCTGTAGTGGCTCCTGTTCCCCCGTCCCCTGATGTGCAGATTGTCCCCATGCTAGAAGAACAGACCATTCATCTTGAGAGTACCGAACATATCCCCCGCGAAGTTCGAGTCGCTCACCTACATCACCTGATCGATACATTGCGGATTACTGATGAAATTGCCAAGCATGGTTATCTAATTGCCAGCTCCGAACTAGCAGACCTCATGGATATCAATGCTAGTGCTGTTACCAGTCGCGGTGACAGGTGGGCATGGCGCAATTGGATCGTCTCCAGAGTCCGCCGCGAAGGCAACCAGATTCTCTGGCAGTTAGAACGAGTTGATGGGGAATAGTTGATAGCGATCGAAAGTAGGGTGTGTTGTCTTGACGCACACAAACGGGAGGGAACCTCCCGTTCGATGCGCCGCTACCGCGAAGCGTAACGCACCGCAAGTAATTAAAAAATCCCCAGTCCCCAACTCCCTGCTTACATACGGTGGTACAGCAACGCCCCTACAGCCACCCCCGCAATTTGTAGACCAAAATCCCGATATATTCGCGGATAACTTGTGTCGTTTGTGAAAAATGCTCGTCATCGGGGATAAAACTCAAAATCGCCGATTCGGTCTGCCGATTGGGTTGGTCGATTTCTAATTGCGAAATCCGATAATCAGTAGGAGCGGCGATCGCGTTGATACCTAACTTGTGAAATATTGCCAGCGATCGCGGCATGTGCATGGCAGAAGTTACTAATAAGATGCTTTTAAAACCCCGTTCTTTGATAATCTTTTGAATATTCACTGCATTATCACGAGTATTAAAAGAGTTAGCATCGGGGATAATATCAGCTTGGGGTACACCCATTTGAATTAATAGTTTAGTCAAATCGTCAGATTCCGGGCTGCCAGATCCTTTCCAGTCAATTCTGCCGCCACTGACGATAATTTTGGGTGCTTTACCCGATCGATACAAATTAGCACCATACCAGACGCGATCGCCAGCATCAGTTAGATCGACATCCGGACGCGGGTAGGCTAGAGAGCGAGTACCGCCACCTAAAATCGCGATCGCATCCGCTGTTGGTAACTCAGTTTTGGGAATATTTTGCCACTCTAATGATTGTGCCAACCAATTACTAGTCCAGGCATTACTACTCAAGAATAAGATCGTTAAGGCTAGCGCGATCGGTGCAGGAGTCCACTTGGATTTTATCCACCATAATCCTAAAGCGATAATTAGTAATAAGTTAATCGAACCCAGTGGATAAAAAAACAGCGGAATTAGTTTCGATAAAAACAGAAACATTTAAATTAGTGGGAGTTGGAAGTGAAGAGCGACTCAAGTTAAGTTGGTGAGTCGATCGTCGCTCCTCGAACTCGATCTTAATAGCTAGTGGCACTATCGGTATAGAGAGGACAGCGTGACGATCGTGTTTGGGGGATGAATGCTGCGAACGTTAATTTCGCTCCAGATCGTAATCCCAGTCGCTAACTCCTCACCCCTACTTAGGAAATAAATAGGTTAGGGGATAGTCCCTAACCCCAGTCTCCGCCTCGCCCATCTATTCTGTTGGTTTCGAGCTAGCAGTAGCCTCCACTTTAGCCTGCTCGCGTTTCTCGCGTTTTTTGCGCTCGGCATCGGCTAAATCTGCCATCACAGCTTCCATCTGAACGAGTTTATCTAAGTTGCTGCGGTAAGTATCGAGATCTTTTTGGACTTTATCGGTAGGCAAATGCATTGCTTCGCCGATCTGGAGGATTGATGCTTCCCGCTGTTTCTCATCTTTAAACAGATCTGGTGCTGCTTGTTCGAGCACCGTAAATAAACCGATCCCAAACAATCGACTGTATTTAAATTTCGGATTGCTCGCGATCGATTCAATGGTACTTGCCAGTTGTGCTCCCATTCCATCGCCAGTGGGGTGAGTCAACCAACTGACGATATCTTGGCCTTGCATACTGCGGGCAAATTCTTGGACGATTGTCGCATCTTTGCGATACTGCTCGGCGTTGCCACCCATTGATTGGCACAGGGCAATAAAAATCGATTGTTTATCTGTTTCGGGACGATAACTCGCCATAAATCGATCGAAGCTACTGACTACACCCAATGCGTAAATTGGATTGTAGGCAAAATCGACATTTGTCGAGAGTAGATGCATTTCTACCATTAATTCTTCGACGACGCGCCGATAAATCGAATTAATCGGGCGGGTATGTTTGGAGTAAAAATTACGCTTGGTATCGGAGACAGTACTCAGGTTATTCACCGGATTTATCAAAATTTGGTTAACAATCCTTAATTATCCTCGATCGGTTGCCCAATGCGCAAAGATCGCGATCCCCAAGACGAACTGGATCGCGCCAAAACGGTTGACTAGTAAGCAAGATCGGTAATTAATACTAATCTAAATTTCCCTGGCTACCAATCTTTGTGATTTTATGCGGATACTTTTCACCGATCGAGGAGGCATTCTAGGATTAGCAGGTAACAATTTTAACAATTTTAAGTAGCATTTGTATGGCGCGGAATCTTCAATTAGCAGCTTGGCTGGCAGTCGGCACAATCGCAATCTCGATCGGCGGTCAGCAGCAGGCAACCTGCGCTCTGACGCTCGCTCCCAGCTACCAGCAGGCCACTGTAGACATCCGCCCTGTCGCCGCGACCGAGCAATATCAAGATGGCTTGACGGCGGTGGCTGCTGGTAACCTGAACCAAGCAATGAGTAATTTCGATCGCGCCATCAAACTCGATCCCCGATATTTTCAGGCTTATATCGAACGCGGCAATGTCAAAACTGAAGTCGGCGATCTTGCTAGTGCCGTAGCTGACTACACCACCGCTATTACCCTCAATCCCCAATCGGTTGCTGCCTATTACAATCGCGGCACAGTCTTGAGTAAAACCGGTCGCCATCAATTAGCAATTGCCGACTATAACACCGCCATCCGCCTCGATCCTCAATACGCTCAAGCCTATATGAATCGAGGCAACGAACTCGACGATCTCGGCGATAGTGCTGGTGCGATCTCCAGTTACGACCGCGCGATCCAGATTAGACCCGACTATGCCCTTGCCTATCTCAATCGCGGCATCGCTCATGGTCGCTCGGGACATCGCCCTCAAGCGATCGCCGATCTCCAATTAGCAGCCAAATTATTCAAACAGACGGGACAAATCGATCGCTACAACCGCACCCTCCAAATCATCAAAAGTTTCTAGTCCACAGTTCGATCGTTGTAAATAACTGGTTATATTTTTCTCGATTGATTGGTAAAATACTAATAAGTATGTATCTGTATCTTTGCGCAATCGCATTTCCTAAATCGCGATCGACTGTAAATATCTCGATCGATCGATGATAAGTTATTCGT
>NZ_JANPGM010000392.1:0-2788 GCF_031423935.1 Chamaesiphon sp. VAR_69_metabat_338 | reverse complement strand
ATCGATCGAGCCTGGAACTGCCCCGCGATTGGGATCGATGGGCGCAAATGGGTCGATAATCGTTGTGGTATTCGGATTACCGAGCGCACCGTTATTTTGAATTAGCACTGGGCGATCGATCGGCGTTGCGGGATAATTAGTTGCTGGAAAAGACTGGTAAAACACTCCCGTTCCCCGATCGATTGGCACGATCGAGCGTGTGGGAACTGGCGGCACAAATACTGGTTGTTGGCGATCGATTGGGGTTGTCGATCGCGTAGGAAAGGGTTGCAGTAAGATACTTTGGGATCTGCCTAATTGTGGTATCAATAAAGCTAAAAATGTGCTAGCGATCGTTGCTAAACCAAGAGAAAGTTTCACGATTAGCCATCAGTGGAAATCGGCCACTACCTATAATTTGGATCGATACAACGATCGCCGATCTTATGATACCGACTTTGCCCAATCTTGCGCCCAGTTTAGCGTTGCATGGACTTGCTCGATCGTTGCTGCTTCGCAATAAAGTCTGAGAACTGGTTCGGTACCACTGAATCTAATCAATAGCCAACTATTATCGGCTAAGTTAAATTTGTATCCGTCTACTAAATTGCGATCGCATACTTCTATGTTAGCAATTTTAGCAAATGATTTCTGCTCTAACTCTGCCATTAATCGCGATCGCACCTCCATATTTGCCAAATGCAAATCTACGCGATCGTATTTAAAGTTGTAGTTAGTTTTGACTTCGAGTTGGCGGTACAAATCGCCTAAATCTTGTTGCGATTTAGCAAGTGCTTCGAGCAGATACAGTGCCGAAAGCAGGGCATCACGTTCGGGGATATGATTGCCATAACCGATGCCGCCCGATTCTTCGCCACCGATGAGGACGGCAGTGTCCAGCATGCGATCGGCGATATACTTATAGCCGATCGGCGTTTCATAGATTGGCAAATCGTACAACTTCGCCATGCGCGGCACGAGATTGGAAGTACTCACGGTCTTGATAATTTCGCCGGTAAAGCCGCGCCGCTCGACCAAATGCTGGATTAGAATCGGGATCAAAATCTGCGAACTCAGAAACTCCCCAGAGCCATCGACAGCCGCAATTCGATCGCAATCGCCATCGAATACTAACCCCACCCGCACCCCAGGTTCGCTACCATGAGCGCGGATCGTCCGCATCAGTTGGGAGAGATACTTGGGCAAAGGTTCGGGCGCGCCACCGCCAAATAGCGGATCGGTTTTGCTATTGAGTTCGGTAATCGGCAAACCGAGTAATCTGCCTAAGCCCGTACTCGCCGCCCCATTCATTACATCGGCAAATACCGATAGTTTACCGGAGGCGATCGCTTGTTGGATGCTCGCTAGATCGACTTTGCCGCGCAATTCCTGACAGTAACTCGCCCACGGATCGAAAGTCGTCAGGGTGCCTGGTTGAGTAGCGGGCAAAGTTTGCCCCAATCTCGCTTCGATCTGTTGGGTCATTTCTGGCGGTACCGAACCACCGAAGTTACCCTTGACCTTCAAACCTAAGTAATCGCCAGGATTGTGACTGGCGGTAATTACCAGGGCACCAAGGGCATTTTGACTGTGAGCAGCCCAGCTAAATGCTGGTGTCGGGGCAAACGTATCGCTAAGGATGACATCGAACCCAGCTTGCTGCACGGCTTCGGCCATCCGTTTGGCAAAAGTTTCGGCCATAAACCGCCGATCGAATCCGACAATAATCTTCCGATTGCCAGTCTTGGCACTATAAGTATCCGCTAACACTGCCGCTGCCAGCGGTGCCACCATCAACAATCGATCGAATGTAAATTCTGCACCAATGACACCGCGCCAACCATCTGTCCCAAATTTAATTGCGTTCGCACTCATCAACTCACACCGCTAGCAACTTCATTATTTTACAGATGCACACGATCGTTTCAACACCTGAAAACTGAATTAACTAGCACCGATGGCGATCGATCGATCGAAAAATAGCAGGGATCGATCGATCCCTGCTAAGAAAATTAAAACTGAATTAATCGACTAGTCTCTATGCCTCATCTGTTGCTGTTGCTTCAGTGACAGCATCTTCAGTCGCAGCATCTTCAGTCGCAGTCTCTTCACTAACTTCTGGTTCGGCTTCCTTGATAACTGGCGGCTTTGCCTTGCTGGGCTTGGGGCCTCTCATCAAGGCAAGATTTTCTGGTGCTCTGGGTTCGTCTCTTTTGTTGGAGTCTCTGCGGCCACCTTTGTCTGCACCGCGACTCTCGCGATTCTCACTACTCTTCTTCTTGGGGGCTTCGGAAGATTTGGGGTTGCCGTCACTCTCAACAGGTGGATTTTGACGATCGGCTTTTTTGATTGGACGGTCTACCATTGTTTGGTTTTGAATTATTACTTGTATTTTAGCTGGTGAGGTCGCGATCTCGCCGACTTTGTCCCCACTAACCTAACTGTCTTGATTCGCTTAACCCTTGGGGAACCCAAGGAACGCGAATCGCTGCCATCTACTTTACAATACTTCCTACGCTCTCGCGCTCCGATCTCGGTCTTTTACATTACTTTGCACAAAGTTGCTTTCTCGTCGTGCCTTTCCCTATACTAATTCCCCATGCAGGACACATTAGAACGCATCGAATCAATCAAGGCTGGCAGTCTCGGCGGGATTGCCACGGGGATCGTCTATGGCTTGACGATCGCCATTGATGTCACGCTCTTCCATGAATCCTCCCAACCTTCACTCAGTCTGGGTTTGGCAGCCGCAATTGCGATCGTCTGTGGTTTTCTCTTCGGTGTTACCTATCGTTATATCATCCGTACC
>NZ_JANPGM010000391.1:0-3781 GCF_031423935.1 Chamaesiphon sp. VAR_69_metabat_338 | reverse complement strand
CAAAGAAGATGATTAACGCCGCGCTCAAACATGCCTTCGATCTAGCCGCTGGGCCATTATTGCGAGTTACCATCCTCGTTTTGTCCGACACAGAACATATTCTGTCGATCGACATGCACCACATTATCTGTGATGATTGGTCGCTGGGGGTGTTGATTGGGGAAATGGGCACGCTGTATACAGCTTTTGCTCAAAACCAGACTACGCCTCTATTAGAACTGCCGCTTCAGTACGCCGATTTTGCTCAGTGGCAGCGCGAGTGGCTAAAAGGAGAAGTCCTCGACACCCAGTTAGCTTACTGGCGAGAGCAATTACACGGTATTTCGACGCTGCATTTGCCTACCGACAAACCCAGATCGGCGATCCAAAACTACCGAGGGGCAACCCAATTTTTAGAGTTACCAAAACAGCTAGCCGATTCTTTAGAACAGTTATCGCAGCAAGCAGGAGTCACTTTATTTATGACACTGCTAGCAGCATTTAAAACGTTACTTTACCGTTATACCGATCGATCGGATATCGCGATCGGTTCGCCAATTGCCAATCGTAACCGGAGCGAAATTGAAGGGATAATTGGCTTTTTTGTCAACACCTTAGTCCTGCGGAGCGATCTAGCTGGAAATCCTACTTTTCGGGAATTATTAGACCGAGTACGAGAGGTGACAGTTGGCGCGTACACGCATCAAGATTTGCCATTTGAGAAGTTAGTATCAGAACTACATCCAGAGCGAAGCTTGAGCCATCATCCGCTGTTTCAAGTGGTATTTGGTTTCCAGAATGCGCCTATGTCCGCACTAGAATTGCCTGGATTAGTAGCAAGATTAATTAATATTGACTCTAAAACAACTCGCTTCGATTTGGAACTGCATCTCTGGAAGTGTGGCGAAGATTTTCGCAGCTCGGATGGTGGCAACTGGCAGGATACTGAAGGTCTGCGAGGGATAATTGTTCATAACACAGATTTATTCGAGCCAGCCACAATCGATCGAATGCTAAACCATTTCAAAACTCTGTTATCGGGTATTGTGACAAATCCCGATCGACAAATTGCTCACTTACCATTATTAAGTGAAATAGAGCTAAATCGGGTAATGGTGGAATGGAATCATACCCAGGTAGATAATCCCGAACCTCAGTGTGTCCATCAAATATTTGAAGCAAAGGTACGGCAATATCCCAATGCGATCGCTCTAAATTTTGCAAGCGATCGCATCACTTATCAAGAATTGAATAGCCGCAGTAATCAACTTGCCCGACACTTACAAAAATCAGGAGTAGGTGCGGAAGTTTTAGTCGGTATTTGTATTCCCCAGTCGATCGATACGATCGTGGGATTATTGGCTATTCTGAAAGCTGGTGGAGCGTATGTGCCATTAGACTCCAGCTATCCTCAAGAGCGTCTCAATTTTATGCTTGAAGATGCGCGAGTTGCGGTATTACTGACACGATCGAACTCGCTCGATCGGTTTGAAGATTTCATAAATCCGATTGTTTCGATCGATAACGATTGGGAAATTATTAGCCAAGAACGGGCAGATAATCTTCAATGCGATGCAAATAGCGATAATTTAGCCTATGTTATTTACACCTCTGGCTCGACAGGGCAGCCCAAGGGTGTAGCCGTAACTCATAAAGCGATAAATCGGCTGGTATGCAATCCAAATTACATCAGATTAGAGCCATGCAATAAAGTCGCCCAAGCCGCAAATATTTCCTTCGACGCAGCAACATTCGAGATTTGGGGGGCGTTACTCAATGGTGCCGAACTCGTGGCAATCGATCGAGAGGTAACGCTTTCGCCTAGAGATTTTGCACTGCACATCCGCGATCGAAAGATCGATATTCTATTTTTGACTACCGCCTTATTTCAGCAGATTGCTAGAGATGTACCTCAAGCTTTTGAGACAGTTAAATATTTGCTATTTGGGGGCGAAACTGTGGATGTGCGCTGGGTTAATAAGATTATCGAATATGGTGCGCCACAGCATTTAATTCACGTTTATGGGCCGACTGAGAATACAACATTTTCTACTTATTATGAATTAGATCTGTCACGATCGATCGCATCATTACCGATCGGTCGTCCGATTAGCAACACCCAAGTTTATATATTAGATCCCTATTTACAACCATTGCCGATTGGCGTTACTGGCGAAATCTATCTTGGTGGAGACGGACTGGCGCGAGGCTATCTCGTTGGCGCAGCCTCGGCAAAGCCGAATCGATCGGAACTAACAACTAAACACTTTATTCCCAATCCTTTCAATCGCGATTCAAACAAGCGTCTTTATCAAACAGGAGATCGAGCGCGCTATTTACCAGATGGTAATATTGAATTTTTAGGTCGCACCGATAACCTCGTGAAAATTCGCGGTTTCCGGATTGAATTAGCAGAGATTGAAGCGGTATTAAATCAGCATCCAGCAGTCAGCGAAAATATTGTCATTGTTGCAGAGAATATGCCCGACGATAAACATTTAGTGGCTTATATTGTACTCGATCGACAACAGATGCCAACGCCAGAAATACAAATTTTTCGACAATTTCTCAAATCGAAGCTACCAGTATATATGGTGCCAACAGCCTATATGTGCTTAGAAGTTTTACCACTCACACCGAATGGAAAAGTCGATCGAGCGGCATTACCCACGCCCGATTTAATTAATTACCACGAGCGAGATTATGTGGCACCGCGATCGCAAGTTGAAGAGTTACTTACCCAAATTTGGACTAAAGTTTTGGGCAAAGAGCAAATAGGTATCCACGATAATTTCTTTGAATCTGGCGGTCATTCTTTACTAGCGACTCAACTAATGTCTCGCATCCGCGACAATTTCCAAATAGATTTACCCGTCCGCAATTTGTTTGAAGCACCCACGATCGCCCAACTTGCCAGGTATATCGATACAATGTGTTGGGCAGCAAGTGTGAATGAAACTGAGACTACGGGACTCGATCGAGAAGAAGTAGAATTTTAATCGATTACTAATTATCGATCGTTGTCTTGAGAGGATTGCAGTTATTGTAATCGATCGATCGGATTAGCCATTCGCTCTCAATTGCTGGAGTTGCTCTAACGTCAGTCCAGTTGCTTCTGCGATTGTTTCTAGGGGGCAGCAAATTAAGTGCGATTGACTGTTTTTGACGTTCCTCACCTTTGGCTTCACCTTGAAGCTCACCTTCAAGTTTAGCATTATTAATTTTAGCTTCGTACAAAGCATCGATTTGTGCCATCGTGTTCATAAAATCTCGATCCTCTGGAGTTAAAAGTTGTGTAGGGATATCTTTGAGGTAAACACAATATTTAATACATGCCAAAATTATATCATTTTTCTCTCTTGTGTCGGGTGACAACTCCTCTATCGATCCAAACGCTTGTCGAGCAGATCCGCGATCTCCGAGCATCCGCAGCCACATAGTTTCAGGACTATCCGCAACCTTAGAAATCACCACAACTCCCATTCTCAACAATCCAGCCAATCGATACACACCTACCCCCAATTCTGGAGCGGGTTGAGCATTACATAGCTTGAGGAGTTTTTCACTACAGTTGACAGGCGGTCGTGTTTATACTGAGCCATAGATTTCGAGCGGATGACATGCCAGTACTTTAGCACTAATCGCGCTTGTTGCCTACATCATCAACACCAACAGAAATACTATCTCTAAAAGTGCTGACTGCTGAGGCAAACTGCTGATTTATAACCATCAATGCCATGTGACCGCATGGTGTGAGGTTGAACAGTTAGGCATCGGGTAAATCTGATATCAACAGATCGCT
>NZ_JANPGM010000390.1:0-5083 GCF_031423935.1 Chamaesiphon sp. VAR_69_metabat_338 | reverse complement strand
CTTTTTGTTGTCCCAGTACCAGATGCTGTGAAGCTTACCACATACTTACCATGTGAATCAGACTGCGAGAATTTGCGGATGCAATCGCGCTGAGGTTTCCTCAGCGTGCGTTTTGGTCAAGACGGGGGCTGGGGGTGGGGGCTGGGTTTGTAGGTTGTACAAACCGGATTTGGTATGAGTACCCTGAAGCTATGCTGCACTAATCTTTAAATTCAATACTGTCGCAAACGATCTCATTCGAGATTGTTTGCTAATGGCGAGAAATTTTCGATCGAGCTTGTTTTTTCTCGATTAGTTGTGGGAACACTATTGAAGTGGGGATCGAAAACGGGTTGAGGATAGTTATCGATGGGGAACCAGTGGCTCTAGCCAAAGTAGGGCAGGGTTCTCGATCGAGGATAACATCTAGCTCCCGCGTGCAAAAGTTTGGCGATCGAGATCGCACCCAGATTGCTTGGCTTTGTCTACCATTAATGAGCAGTATCGACCACAAACGACATTAGATTTGATTAGATTTAATTCAATTATCTAGTTCTTCGCGATCGTTAAACAAGTTTAAATACTGAATATATCACAATCGTATGTGCAAAATATCAAAGCAATTTAGTTAGTGGGTTGATGGTGAAAAACAATGGTTCAAAGTAGCGAACGAGCGACAGGTTTAAGCTTTAAAGATTTAATTATTAAATTAAAAGAAATTAAGGCTCAGTCTTTTAGCGGCAATTTAATCGTTAAGGTCGAGCCGGATCTGAGCTGGATCTTGGCATTTAGGATGGGGCGGATCGGCTGGGTGAGCGGTGGTGTCGAGCCAATTAATTGTTGGCAGCGCAATCTTACCTTAGCTCAACTCGATTTACCACCAGATAAATTAGCCGAAGTTAATAATCCGAATCAAAATAATTTAGATTCAAACATTCTGGCAGAGTTATTGGTTGCCGAATTAATCGATCGCCAAAAATGTGCTGAGTTAGTGGCCAGAATGACTGTCGAAAATCTATTCGATATCATTCAATTTAGTCAGCGCAGTGGTAATCGACTCTCTTATCAACTGATGCAGACTGGTGCGGGAAATAGTCAACTCAACTTAGTCCTGCCCTTACTCGAAATCGAGCCGATTTTGACCAAGACGATTCAAACCTGGCAAGAATGGTCGAATGTGGGTTTAACAGCTTATGCGCCCAGCTTGTTTGCCATTGTCTCGCAATCGCTGGATCGATCGCGATTGGCTGACAATCAGAGTTTGTACCAGATCGTTCAGGCGATCGAGGGCAATCGCTCGCTCCGCAGTTTGGCCGTCGTTCATCATCAACCTGTCATCAATTTCACCAGTGCTTTACTACCGCTGCTGCGATCGGGATTTATCAATTTATCGGCCTTACCGCTGTCGAAAACCGAGCGGACTGGGAGCCTCGATATCACTAGTAGTAAGTCCTTAAGCGAACGCTTTAGTAGCGAAATCGGTCAATCGGCTAGCCCTGCGACACCAGCAAGTAGCATTGAGAGTCCGTTGATTGCTTGCATCGACGATAGTATCTTGATTTATCAATCTTTAGAACGGATTCTCATCGAGCACAAGTTTAGGTGCTATGGCGTGCAAGATCCGCTCAAAATCATGCCCAGCCTAATTAGAAACAAACCGGATTTTATCTTTTTAGATTTATTAATGCCAATTACCAATGGCTATGAAGTATGCGAACAAATTAGGAAAACTCCGAGTTTAAAGCATATCCCAGTGATTATTTTGACTGGTAAGGATGGCTTGATCGATCGGATGCGATCGAAGATGGTGGGGGCGACTGGTTTCTTGGGTAAGCCAGTTCAAGAAGAAGCTGTTTTGAAAATGATCGAAAAATATCTTGTTGGAGTTAGTGAATAGTCATGAGCCAAATTTTAATTGTTGAAGATAGTAAGTTTGAAGCAGATAAACTCAAACGTTGTTTAGAAGGCCAAGGTTTTTCGATCTTGGTAGTTACTAGTGGTGAAGAAGCCGAGATTCGGCTCAAAACCTTCAAGCCAAATTTAATCGTCCTCGATGTGATTTTACCAGGCGAAAGTGGGTTCGAGTTGTGCCGTAAACTCAAGACCGAGCCAGCAACTCAAAGTATTCCGATCGTCATTTATTCCACTAAAGATAAGCAAATCGATCGGACTTGGGGTGATATGAGCGGAGCTGATGCTTATTTGAGCAAAACAGTAGATGAGCCGACGCTCTTGCAGACAGTCAATCAGTTGATTGGTTGAGCATCGTTAACCTTTGGGCTGCCGGAGGCCATCGCGAACAGTAGCAGTTGTGAATCATGCACGATGAATTATGAGTTGTAAGTTATGAATCAAATTATCGATCGAGTACCACCCCGAACCAATCGACAGCCAGCTCGAAAAGCTGAAGAGTCAGAACTAAGTCAAAGATTTCTCGGCTTTACGATCGGCGATAGCATTAATGCTCTAATCCCGTTGGTAGATTTGCAAGCCACAATTAAAATTTCTTTGTCAGAGATTCTGCCAGTGCCCAAAATGCACGCATCCTTACTCGGGATTATTAATTATGGCGGTAAAGCTACTTGGGTCTTGGATTTGGCGCATTTGATGGGCGGATCTGGCTACTTGAGCGCGCCCACAGTCACGACTGGCATGGGGATGTTATTTCAGGTGCAACAGGAAACAGTTGCCTTGTTAATCGATCGGGTGGGCACGATTGAAACCCACGATCTGCAAGCCAGATTGCCGATCGACGATCTAATGTTTGGCGAAGGAATGCGCGCATTTTTATCGGGTTATTTTATCGATGCCGATCGCCAGTCGCGCGTAGTCCTCGATCTCGATCGGGTAATTAAATCGATTCTCTAACCGTGCCAACTAATTGCTATTAAAAAATTAACTCTCACCCAATCGCGCAGCGTCAACTCTTAATTAGTAGATCGAGATTTAGTAACTTCAACTATTGCAAATGTTAAAAAATCTATTTAGCTCTCCAGAAGATCGAGCCGATAAAGCGACAGAACCGCTCAACCCCAATATTCCATCACCAGAGTCACTTCAGATGTCTAATCAAGATCGCAATGCCATGACTAGCACTACCGCCAAACAACAACTCTTATCGTTGCTTCAAGACGTCCAAGTCAAGCTCGAAGCGACAAATACCCCCGGCAGCGAGCCACTCCGTCAAAATCTCCGCAAAGCGCGAGAATTAGCCGGATTTTTGAGTAGCGATCGGGCTGCTACTCCCGCACCCAGCGTACCAAATATCGCCGCCGATCGCATCCATCAAATCGCCACCAAAATCAGACAAGCTACTTCACCGATGGCGGCATTCAATAGTGCAGTTGCCGATATCAAAGCATTGCTAAATGCCGATCGCGTCCTGATTTATCAATTGACTGGGGCTGGCATGGGCAGATCGATCGCCGAAGCCGTTCAATCTGGTTTAACACCCACGCTCAATACCGAAATCCCTCAAGTTGGCTTTGGGTTTGAGCAACTCACCGACGATCGCTCCCAACGGGTGATGGCGTTAATTAATAGCGAAGTCAGCCCTTACCAAAAACAAATCTTAGAGCAGTATCAAGTCCAAGCGACAGTCACCGTACCGATTCTGATCAACGGTTACTCCGCAACTACCGATAGCTATAGTTTAGGTCGCGTCTGGGGTTTACTCGTCGTCCACCAGTGCGATCGCCCTCGCACCTGGACAGAATCGGAAACTGCTTGCCTGTCCCAATTATCTCTAGAACTGACACTCGCAGTCCAGCCCAATCAACCCCTGCTGCAATTATCCCAACGTCGCGATCTATTAGCCGCGATCGAGATCGAAGCTCAGGAAGTGATGCAGACCACGCTCGAAAATATCCGCCACAACCTCCAAGCCGATCGGGCGATGGTCGTGGCTTACAATCCAGACTGGAGCAGTAATGTCATTGCCGAATCCGTTGGCGTCAACTGGGCAAAAGCGGGCAACTCCCTCGATTTGGATTACTCGATTAACGGCGAGAATTTCAAGCCTTATTACGTCGTCAACGATATCGACGCCAAAGGATTCGATCGCTGCTTACTAGAATCCCTCGCACCGCTGCAAATGAAGGCGTATATCGTCGTTCCCGTCCTGAAAAACAACCAATTGGTGGGGATGTTGGGCGTTTACCAAAACTCTGGCGCGCGCAACTGGCAAGAATCCGACCTCCAAGCGATGCTCGACTATGCCAAAACCTTTAGCTTCCCGATCCAACAAACCACCAGCCGCCGTCTCTCCCAGTTCCAGACCAAGAAAATGGAAGAACGCCTCCAACGGGAACGCGGACTCTCCAAACTCCAAGAGCGGTTGCGCAGTGCCAAAGATGACAAAACTGTCTTCCAAGTAGCCACTCAAGATGGCCGCAAATTACTGGACGCCGATCGCTTGGCGATTTATCAGTTCGATGCTGATTGGGGCGGTCGCTTTATTGCCGAATCGGCGACCCCTGGTTGGGTAGACCTGATCGAAACCGTCCATATCGTTCAGGATACTTTCCTCCAACGGACTCAAGGCGGTCGTTATAAAGATGGCGAATGTTTTGCCGTCGATGATATCTATACCGTCGGGCACCAAACTTGCCATATCCAACTGCTCGAACAGTTTGAAGCGCGCTCCTATATGCTCGCACCGATCTTTGGTGCCGATCGCAAATTGTGGGGACTGATTGGGGCTTATCAAAACGCCCACGTCCGCAAATGGCAAGAAGAAGAGGTCGAAACTCTCCGCCAAATGGGTCTGCAAGTCGGGATTGCCATGGAGCAAATCCACTATATCGAGCAACTCCAAAAACGCGCCGACCAAGAACAAACGATCAACCGGATTGCCGATCGCATCCGCCAATCGCTAGTAGTCGATGATGTCTTCTCCAGCGTCGTCCAAGAAATCCGCCAAGCTTCTACTGCCGATCGGGCAGTCGTCTATCAGTTTAACGAAGATTGGAGCGGTCAAGTCGTCGCCGAATCTGTCGGTAGCGGCTGGGTATCGCTGTTAGTCGAACAAGCCAAAGATGAAACCCTCTCCGGCAATCGATCGACCAGCGATCGCTGTATCCTCCGCAAATGGGCGCAAAAAGAT
>NZ_JANPGM010000389.1:0-20276 GCF_031423935.1 Chamaesiphon sp. VAR_69_metabat_338 | reverse complement strand
AGAACGAGCGCACCTAGAATTCGACGCTCAAGGTAAATTTATCTATAGTAATTTTACTAGCTCTACAGGTACCTGTCCGTCGATCGATGCCCTGTTTCGATCGGTAGCCCGCATTTATGGTACTACTAGTGCGAGTATTTTGTTAACTGGCATGGGTAATGATGGTATTGCTGGCACTGAAGCTATTGCTGCTGCTGGGGGATTGACGATCGCTCAATCAGAACAGAGTTGTTTAGTATTTGGGATGGCCAAACTGGCGATCGCGACTGGCTCGGTCAGTCAGGTCTTAAATTTAGAGGAGATCGCCCCCTTTTTACTGACTAAGATTGCGGTTCCGGTTGGCGAAAATTAATCCTCAAACCACTCATCCACACCAAAACCTAAGCTGCGCTTGAGGTTTAAGCTCGATGCTAATCGGCAAGCTGCGGCGATGCCTACCTCAGTTTCCATCACCGATGAAAACACCACATCAAGCTGATGTTTGGTAATAAATGCTGCCAATCGCCACGGAAATCCAGCAATCCCAGGCTTGATAACATAAATTCCGCGCCAGCCGCGATCGTAAACGTGCTGGAGTCGATCGAATGTCGCCACCGATTCATCCAGCGCAATCGGCGTACTATATTTAGCAGCTAACTCGATCGTCTTAGCTATTGCGTCTGGTGCTAGCGGTTGCTCGATAAATTCAATGCGGGCTTGGTGACTACACAGCTCCAACCACTGTCCGGCTGCACCCTCCGTCAAACCACCATTCGCATCGAGTCGAAGTTTGGCATTATTAGGTAACGCAGTCATTAATTGGCTCCAGATTGCCATCTCCCGATCGATCGGCAGCACGCCAATCTTCCATTTGAAGGTAGTGTAACCTTGAGTAGAGAGTGCTTGCAATCGGTCGATTGCGGCTTCCCCAGCAGGCAAGAGCGCACTCATCTCGAACTCTGATTCAACCTTCGATGGTATTGAATCAAAAGCTGTCCAAGCACTGCCAAACCCAAATTGACAGGCAGGTAAATCGTCAGGAATCTGCTGAATTTGGGAAGTAGTAATGCGATCGCCAATTTGTCCGCAAAACGATCTGGCTCGCTCGATCGATTCCGAACCAAACCACTCGATCGGTGCAATTTCGCCTTGATGAGATCTCCCGAAACTATCTGTAAACTTGAGGATGATTCCCTCACGAATTTTCCACACTCCATGACTAGTTATGAGTGGTTGTCGAAACGGTCGTTGGTAAATTGAATAGGTGAATTGATAGCTATTCATCACAAAGACATCGACAACCCAATTAATACTATTTCTCGTTCTGCTGATGTCAGTCCTTGACTCTGAATTAATATACCAAACTTACCCAACCCGATCGGGTCGATTAATTGATGCAAATTTTGCCGCCGTCGAAGTAAGGATTGAATGTCGCCACTACTACTCGAAATCGCGGCAATTCTTTCCCCTAAACCCAACGCCATTAAGAACATACCTTGTTGGGTAAAGCCAACCGTTTGCAATCCTAATAACTCCCCCTGATTCTGGAGGGCAGTAAAATCGACGTGAGCAGTCAGATCTTGATTGCCGATATTAATATAAGGATCGTTATGATGAGCGTGCTGGTAGTAGCATTGCAACGTTCCGCGATCGCGCATCGGATTGTAATAGCGATCGGCACTATAACCATAATCGATCGAGATAATATAGCCCCGTTGCAACTTATTGCTAACCCGTTCTAACCACGATAATGCCGATAAATTTACTTCGGTGCGATAATTGTCTGAATATCGATCGCTTAATAAGTTAATCCGGTTGAGCTGCCAATATTCGGTTAATTTATCTGTGGATAATTCATCGATAGACTCATTGAATACTCGATCTCGATCGCCAACAGTTACATAAATCTCTTGCAACTTATTATTTGTGACTATGACTTGATGTACTGGCAAAGCATCGATCAGTTCGTTCGATAAAAAGCAACCGACGATCGATCGATCTGGAAGATCGTCCCAATTACACCAACGTACGGGTAGATCTAACAATCTCCCTTGTTGCGCTGCAATCATCGCTGGTGCGGTTTCGATGATGATGTAATCTATCGATCGAAAGAAGTCGGGATATTCTTTTTGGGAGTATGCTAATACTTGAGCTGCCAATAGTCCCTGTCCCGCACCCATTTCTACGATGCTGAATAGTGCTGGTGCTCCTAAGATCTGCCAAATTTGCTCTAACTGAATAGCGAGCATTTCTCCAAAATCATCTGCCAAATGCGGCGACGTCAAAAAATCACCGCGTTCGCCAATCCGTTCGCGCAGCGTCTCCCCTGGAGAATCGGCATTGCTAGCATAATAACCATGCTGTGGATGGTACAATACCAATTCCATATATTCAGCAAAAGTAATCTGTTGCTCAGGAGCGTTCTTAATGCGATCGACGATCGTGGCAACTAACTCTAAATTATTATTGTCCATACTTAACTAATAACCGCGCTCACTTATTCATCATACCTAAATTAATGGAACTGCATCGGACGACGGGTAACTGGCGGTTGGGATTAGGTTTGTCGCTAATTACGGTAATTTTGTGGGGGCTAGTGCCAGTTACCTTGGCAATTGTCTTAAAAAAATTAGATGTTTATACAATTAATTGGTTTCGGTTTGTGACTGCATTTGTGTTACTGAGTTTTTATTTGGCAAAACAAGGAAATTTACCAAAGCTTTCGCAATTAAGAGCCGTGCCGACCTATTTATTTGCGATCGCTATTCTCGGTTTGATGGGTAACTATATCTTCTTTGTGATGGGTTTAAAAGCAACATCGCCTTCCCATGCCGAAGTCTTGATTCAACTAGCAGGTGTATTCTTGAGCCTGGGCGGTTTGCTAATTTTTAAAGAACGTTATACCCGCTATCAATGGATCGGTGTTGGGATTCTCATCACGGGATTTATCGGCTTCTTTTCCGAACAATTAAAAGTCTTAGCCACCGATAGCGATCGATATATTAACGGCAGCCTCATGTTGATCGTTGCGGGAATTACTTGGGCGATCTATGCATTGATTCAAAAGCAGCTCTTAACCAGATTGGATTCTACCCATATTATGTGGGTAATTTATGGAGCCTGTGGATTGTTGTTTTGGACTGTAGCAAAACCCCAAACTTTACTTCAGCTTAATGCGATCGAGTGGAGCGCGCTGATTTTTTGCGGTTTGAATACGGTAGTTGCCTATGGTGCATTTGCCGAATCGCTCCAACATTGGGAAGCTTCCAGAGTCAGCGCGATTTTGGCTCTAGCACCAATTTTCACGATTGTATCGATGAGCGCGATGGCTTGGTTCGCACCTGGATTAGTTACCCCAGAACGACTGACTGTCATGGGTTTAGTCGGTGCAGTTCTCGTCGTCGCTGGCTCGATGTCGATTTCACTCGGCAAACGGTAGAGCCAGATCGATCGCTCCCGCTCGACTGTGCTTAACCATCAACTTCTCTTTTAATCAAAGCATCACCACCGATTTTGGCAGCTAGCCAGCTTAAAGTACCGACAACACAAATTGCTAAAATAGTGGCGGCGGCAGCATAGATATAGAGTGCTGAGAGCGACTCTCCCTCTGGGAGGAACTTCTTAAAGGTAGCTTTGATGGCATCATTCCAGGCTAAGGCAGATACAAACCCCAAGGATGCGGTTGCTAAGGTAATCATCGTCTGCACCAGCGAGCGGAGTGTAGCTAGCGACTTGTTGTGTAATTCAGTGCGTCTAGTCATAGTACTTAGATGATATATTCTGGCGGTTTTAGTCGAGCTTGACGTCAATTATCTTATCAAACATCTCGATCGATATATCAAAAAGGGGATAACCACCGATCGACAACGATCGATTATTAATTATCGATTATTAACTATCAATTAACTTAACTATCTTCCTCAATATCAATTTCAGCTTTAACGCGCTTAGAAAATAGCTTCCCTGCATCCCAAGCATAAGTAGTGAAATTGGGCAATATTTCTTGAGCGAAAGCTTCAGCAGCTTTAGAACGGTAGCGATTAGGATTGACAATCACCGATAGCATCCGATCGATCGCTACGCCGTCGATGTAGACGCGGCTTAACGTGCCATTTTCGACCTCACGTTCGATCGCCGATGAAGAGACAAAAGCCGCGCCCAAACCGGCTTGGACGGCATTTTTAATCGCTTCGATCGAGTTGAGTTCCATCTCAATTTTCAGCCGATTGGGATCGATTCCGCAGCGAGTCAACACTCGATCGATCACTTTCCGAATTGTCGATTGCGAATCGAGCGAAATAAAGTGCAGTTTATACAGATCTTCTTTGGGAATGCTCTTCATCCCTGCAAAGGTATGACTAGTCGGTAAAATCAGCGCAAATTCATCTTCAGCATAGGGCAAAATATCGAGTGATTCTTGTAATTCTGCCGGAATTTCCCCACCGATAATCGCCAAATCTACTTGTCCGTTAGCGACACTCCACGCCGTCCGCCGCGTCGAATGCACGTGCAACTGCACCGAGACATCGGGATACTTTTGCCGAAACACGCCAATCATCCGAGGCAATAAATACGTCCCCGTCGTCTGTGACGCGCCCACAATCAGCGTCCCACCTTGAAGATTTTGCAGATCTTCGATCGCCCGACAGGTTTCTTGACACAGGGTGATAATCTTTTCGCCATAACTGAGCAGCAGATGTCCGGCTTCTGTCAGTTGCGCGCGTCGCCCACCGCGATCGAATAACGGCACATCTAATTGACGTTCGAGATTCTGCACCTGTAAACTGACCGCAGGTTGAGACACATACAAGCTATCCGCAGCACGCTTGAAACTTCCCTCCGCAGCAATTGCCTTGAGAATCCGTAACTGATCCAGGGTGAAAGGCAGGTCAGACATAGCAATGAGCTGGTAAGAATTAGTAGCGATGGACTATCGACTCACATTGACCTTACCATATACTGCCGATCGTTAGTTCTCAGGCTATTAATAATTGATATGAGAAAGGTGGGAGCGGGGAGCGGGGGAGACGAGGGGACTAGGGGACTGGGGGACAAATTCACAATCTCCTACCCTCCACCCAAAGCCTAAAGCCTAAGAGGATATCTGAAAACTCAATTTTGCTGAGTTCAAGCCCTAGAAGATTCCCCTGTCTTGTCTCGCATAATCCGGGAGGAAACCTCCCGGCTGCGAGCCGCTAAATCCCCCTTAAAAAGCGGATGCGCGTACTGTTCGGGTTCCCCGACAGTGCAGCGCACCAAGCGGGGGACTTTGAATTCGGTTCCCCCCTTTTTAAGGGGGGCTAGGGGGGATCTACCCACCGTAAACGAAGCAATTAGACTTTTCAGACGTCCTCTAAAGCCTAAAACCTAAAGCCTAAAGCCTAATCCCCTAACCCTGACGGCGTAAAAATTGAATCAATGGTGCTTTAATCTCGGCGTACCAATGTTCTTGGGGATAATGCGCAGCGGTGGGTAAAGTAATTAATTCCCCTTGTTTTAAAGATTTCACACAAGCTTCTGCCTGCGCCAGATCCAGCCACGGATCTGCGGCTCCCCAAACGATCTGAATGGGGAGATCGAGATTGGGAAGTCCAGTCGAAATTTCTGTCAAAGCTTCGGCTAGTCTAAGATTGCGGATAGTCGCTAGCAAAGAGCGACCGGGTGCGGAACTTTTGAGGTAGGGTTTGCGGTATGCTTCGAGATACTGGTCTTCAATAACCATTTTGGAACCAGCTTCGAGGGTACGCTCGACTGAGAGCGGATCTTGAGTGAGCATTTCACCCGCTACTGGTAAACCCAATTGCTGTAACTGCCACGGTAATTTTACCCCAGTCATTAAAGGTGCATTGAGAATGACTAATTTGGCTACTCGATCGGGATTGCGGAGGGCATATTGGATGCCGACGGTACCTAAAAAGCCCTGGACGACTAGGGAAACTCGATCGAGACTTAAAGTATCGACCAGCTCGGTAAAAGCAGTAAGAAAGGCATCAGGCGTGTAGGCAAAATCTCGTTTTTCTGGCTTACTCGAATTACCAAACCCGATCCAATCGGGCGCGATCGATCGAATCCCATTTTCGGCTAAAGGTGGCATCAATCCCGTCCAAGTCAAGCTTTGCGCGGGTAATCCATGCAACAGGATCGCCGTCTGGGGATTTTCCCAACCAGTGGGGGCGAGTTCGCCATAAAACCACTCTAGGGAACCAACTTTAATCGAATTTTTAGTAATTTTAGCCACGAGTCAGATTTTAAAAACAAGCCATTCTCAGTCTAGATCGGGACTGCGATCGCAGCACGTCTCTTTTAGAAGAGAATCGATTTGCTCTCATCAGATGCCTCAAGATAAAAGTAACTATTTCCTCAAAGTTAAATCAATGCAAACCAAACCGCCGCTCCCACCATTTACCTTAGAAACCGCTACCGCTAAAGTCCAAGCGGCTGAAGATGCTTGGAATACTCGCGATCCCGAACGGGTGGCATTAGCCTATACCGAGGATTCCGAGTGGCGCAATCGATCGGAGTTTTTGAGTGGACGTGCCGCGATCGCGGAGTTTCTGGCTCGCAAGTGGCAAAAAGAACTGGATTACCGCCTCAAGAAAGAACTCTGGTGCTTTATGGACAACAAGATCGCCGTACGGTTTGAGTATGAATACCACAATAATGCTGGCGAATGGTATCGGGCTTATGGAAACGAGAACTGGGAATTTGCCCCCAATGGGTTGATGCTGCGCCGATTTGCCAGTATCAACGATCTACCGATCGAAGAAACCGATCGTCAGCTTCGCTGGGAACGCCCTACCTAAATCTGTAGGGGTGGGTTTATGCTAGTTAATGTCATTTGCACTAGAGATTCACGACAAATCCACCTGCCCCACCAGCCGATCGAACATGTTGTAAGTGAAGAAGCGTAAAAATTGCAGTCGAATTCGATCGAGTTGCCAAGAGATGCGTAATAGTAGGTAGAGATACTCGCGGTGGTGCCTTGCACGGGCAGCGCGATCGACTAAATATATCAAAACTAATTATTCAAAATGTCTAATTCATCAGTTACCGTAGAGCGGATGGTTTTGTCCCAACCAGTACTGGGTTCGCGCCGTTTTAGTAACTACTTTTGGGCGGTTGTTGTTTCTATTGGCGGCATCGGCTTCTTACTCGCGGGACTTTCTAGCTATTTCAAAGTCAATTTGCTCCCAGTCAGCAATCCGTTGGCATTAGCCTTTATTCCCCAGGGGATCGCATTGACTTTCTATGGTGTGGCTGGTACCTTGCTCGCTACTTATC
The DNA here is from genome assembly GCF_031423935.1 of Chamaesiphon sp. VAR_69_metabat_338. Taxonomy (NCBI): domain Bacteria; kingdom Bacillati; phylum Cyanobacteriota; class Cyanophyceae; order Gomontiellales; family Chamaesiphonaceae; genus Chamaesiphon; species Chamaesiphon sp. VAR_69_metabat_338. Next base: position 13,016 of record NZ_JANPGM010000389.1, on the reverse strand, counting down.
TATGGGTAGCAATCCTGCTCGATATTGGCGGTGGGTATAATAAATTCGATCGCGCAGCTGGCGAAATTACCATTTTTCGGAATGGTTTCCCCGGCAAAAATCGGCGGATCGAACTCAAAAGTCAACTTGCTGACGCTCAAGCCGTCAGAGTCGATATCAAAGATGGACTTAGCCCCCGTCGGACGCTTTATGTGCGGATCAAAGGTCGCCGCGAAATCCCCCTGACGCGTGTGGGTGAGCCGATTTCATTGACGGAATTAGAAACTCAAGGTGCAGATTTAGCTCGGTTTCTAGGGGTACCTTTGGAGGGACTATAAGTTAGTGGAGAGTGGATAGTGAATAGTGAATAGGGTTTAATAAAATTCAGGCGTGGATGAAATCGAACGAAAATAGCACCGAAACCCCTGGAAATTCAACCGTTAAATCTGTTGTTAGATCCACCATTCACTATCTTGATTCACTACCCACTATTCACTGTCTTGATTCGCTGTCTTGACCCAAACACATGCGGAGGGAACCTCCGCGTGATTTGGGTCGCTAAACCCTCGGGGAACCCGAGGAGCGCGAATCGCTATCCACTATTGAGGAGTTAAACCCGATGCAAGTTGCAATCGAAACAGCAATCAGCGATCCGCAAATAGAGATCGGTCAAGGTAACAATCAGCGGCAGCTCTCGATCGAGGTATCCGCTGTCGCCGAGCCGGAAGATCGGCAATTACCGCTAAACTTGTGTCTGATTTTAGACCATAGTGGCTCGATGAAAGGGACGCCACTGAGTACTGTCAAACAAGCGGCGCGGGAATTAATTAGCAGTTTAAAACCCGAAGATCGGTTGTCAGTAGTGGCATTCGATCATCAGGCGGAAGTCATCGTTCCCTGCCAGCAAGTCACCGATCCGAGCGAGATTTTTGCCAAGATCGATAAATTACAAGCTGCGGGTGGTACGGCGATCGATGCGGGGATTAAGCTCGGGATTACGCAACTCATTGAAGGGCGTCAAGATCGGGTTTCTCACGCTTTTATCCTCACCGATGGGGAAAACGAACATGGCGATGACGAGCGATGCATCAAACTAGCTGGCTTTGCAACTGAGAGTAATATTACGCTCAACACGCTAGGATTCGGGGAGAACTGGAATCAAAATATCCTCGAACAAATAGCCGATACTGCTGCTGGAACGCTTGCCTATATCGAGGAAGCCGCTCAAGCCGTGAGTGAATTCGGACGGCTTTTCAACCGGATGCAATCAGTCGGTTTGACAAATGCTTATCTACAACTAGAACTCAAGCCCAAAGTCCGCCTCGCCGAACTCAAGCCCGTCGCACAAGTGGCTCCAGACACGATCGAACTTGCCGTCGAAGATGATGGCAAGCTGCAAATCGTCCGCCTGGGTGACTTGATGAAAGATCTGTCGCGGGTAATTTTAGTCAATACTTATATCGGGCAACTACCCGAAGGCGAACAAACGATCGCGACGCTCCAGATTCGCTATGACGATCCCGCTCAAGGCAAGACTAATCTGCTGACGCCGCCTGTAGATGTAAAAGTTACTGTTACTGGCAATCATCAGCCAGTCATCGATAGCAACGTCCAACAACAGACTCTCGCTCTAGCTAAATATCGGCAAACTCAACTCGCAGAGCAAAAACTCCAACAAGGCGATCGCGCGGGTGCGGCGACACTGCTCCAAACCGCCGCTAAAACGGCTCTGCAAATGGGCGACACCAATGCGGCAACAGTGTTGCAATCTAATGCGACGATCCTACAAGGTGGCGAAGATCTCTCCGAAGCTGAGAAGAAAAAAACGCGGATGGTTTCCAAGACAATCTTGCAATAACAAGCAAATTCCGTCCCGATTGCAAAATTGAGGTAGGGGCAATGTCTTGTCTTGCTAAACCGTCGGGAAATCCGACGAGCGCAAGCCGCTGTCTTGTCTCTTTTCCATGGTCGGGGAACCCGACCGGAAAGAGACGCTTCATGAATTGCCCCTACCTCAATTTTTTAGCTCATGGTGCAAGCTGTGAGTCTTAATCTTGACGCTCCAAAAACGCGACTAATTCTGTCAATTTATCCCAAGCTTTGCCGCTACTTAATACCGTTTGGGCGATCGCGATGCCCTGTTGATGTGCGCCGATGGGCACTACGCCGCCGACTTGGAGAGCCAATCCAGCATTGAGCGCGACAATATCGCGTTGGATTGCCGTGCCTTTGCCTTGTAAAATTGCCGTGAGAATGGCGGCATTTTCGGCGACATCGCCGCCTTTGAGAGCGGTAATCGGTGCGGGAGTTAGCCCCAACTCTTGCGGATCGAGACTAGTCAGTTCGACTCGTCCGTCGGTTAGAATTGCCAAGTCTGTCAGATCGCCCAAACCTGCTTCATCTAAACGTTCGCGTCCGTGCAAGACGATCGCTTGGCGCGTCCCCAAAATTCCGGCAGCGGTCGCCATCGTCTCTAGTAAATGCGGCGAACCGATGCCAATAACTTGCCCCGTCGGACGTAATGGATTGACAAGTGGGCCGATCGAATTAAATACCGTCCGAATCTTTAATTCTTGGCGCAAGGGGGCGACAGCTTTGAGTGCGGGATGCCAACCTGCGGCAAATAAAAAGGTAATTCCCACTTCAGACAAAGCTGCCTTCACCCGCGTTGCTGGAGCTGTTAAATGTACGCCCAAAGCCTCTAAAACGTCCGCAGAGCCGACACGACTGGATGCCGACCTGCTACCATGTTTGGCGACTTTCATCCCTGCTGCGGCGGCGACAAATGCGGCTGCGGTGGAAATATTGAAGGTCGATGCGCCATCGCCGCCCGTCCCACAGGTGTCGATAACTGGGTAGGGATGAGAAATCGCCTCAGCTTGCAATACCTGCGCCATCCCCGCCAGTTCGGGTGCGGTAATTTGTTTGGCTTCCAGTGCAGCTAAAATTGCCCCAGACAGGACGGGAGGAATCTCACCTCGCAACCAGCCCTGCATGAGCGTGGTGGCTTGGTGCTGGCTCAGGGATTGACGATCGAGCAGTTGTTGAAGCAGTAGCGACCAGGTGATGGGTTCGGCGAAAATGCTAGTGGTGCTCATGGGCAAATTTAAGATCCGTACTAAAAACTCGATCTTTGGTGATTTTTAAAATAATATATCGATTATCCCCGATCGATGTCGTACCTTCTAAAAATCCGATCTGATGTCAAGATCGGAGTGCAATGGCAGCTTCTAGATTTAAATCTAAACTGGTAACTCAATAATGACTAAAATTCCATTGTATTTGCAGATTGTTGCTGCGTTGATTGTTGCTGTCATCGTGGGCATGATTCTAGGCGCGGGAAATCCAATTTTAGAGAAGGATGTCATCGAGCATTTAGCTTTACCTTCGACATTAATTCTTAAGGCACTAAGGACGCTAGCCACACCGCTAATTTTTCTTGCTATTTTACACACATTTCTGATTGCTGAGATTCCTGGCAATTCTGGTCGGAAGTTATCGCTTTTATTAATTACCAATACCTTGGTCGCGATCGCGATCGGCTTGGTTGTCGCTAACGTTCTACGGCCTGGTGCATCCGGCCAATCTTTGGTAGTTTCTCAAGGCAAGAAAGAAGCTGTTAAACAACTCGATCCATGGGGATTACTTTCCGATATCATTCCTGATTCAGTCATCAAACCCTTAGTAGATAATAATGTCATTTCCTTAATATTTGTCGCACTCGCTTTTGGGATCGTGCTCAGAGCAATTAAAGCCGAACAAATCAATCGAGGGCAAAATGAATATCTCGCGATCGAGCAGGTAACGGGGTTATTATTTGATGCGGTGATTAGAATTTTACACTGGGTAATTGCCTTAGTCCCGGTCGCCGTATTTGGTGTCGTCGCCAAAACAATTGCCCTGCAAGGATTTGCCCCATTTAAATCGCTCGGATCGTTTGTTTTAGCAGTTATCGTCGCACTCTTACTTCAGGCTGGCTACTATCTGACGCGAGTGAAGTTTGGTTCGTGGGTGTCGCCGCTGAGATTTCTCCAAGGTGGTTCGGATGCGTTAATTACAGCATTCTCGACAGCTTCTTCGACAGTGACGATGCCGATTACTTTTGATGTGTTGCAGCGGAAGATCGGTTTGCGGGAATCTTCAGCATCACTTGGCGCGCTGGTAGGGAGTAATTTTAATAATGATGGGACAGCACTCTACGAAGCAATGTCGGCACTATTTATTTCCCAGGTATTGGGACAAAATCTCACCCTCGTTCAACAGGTGATAGTGATGCTCACTTCGATCGTCGCATCAGTGGGGGCTGCGGGGATACCAGAGGCGGGTTTGGTGACGATGACGTTGGTGTTTACCTCGGTGGGGTTGCCGACGGAATATATCGCGATTCTGATTACGGTAGACTGGTTTCTCGATCGCTGTCGTACAGCTATCAATGTGATGGGTGATATGACAGTCAGCGCGCTCGTCGATGGCAAACACAAAAAGTCTCCCGTCGAGGAAATTATTGTCGAGCCGATCCAATAAATAGTGTCGCCCACCGGATATTATGGGCAAGATGCTTGTCAATATGTCGGATTGCAACTACAGACAATGCACAGATGCGTGAATCGTGGCAGTCTCAATTAAAGCAATATGAGTTTGAAGCAGATCGAGAAATTTTCAAGTAGTTTGAAAATGACGGGTTCGGTAATTCCCAGAATTTTTGGGCGCGTGCTCTGGTGTGGGGCTTTTGGTTTATTTATCTCGATTTTATATTTTTATAAAATTCCAGTTTCTGCCAAGTCCTTGGGTGGAGTAATTCCGAGTATTGTCTTAGGTTTATTATTAGTATTTCGGACGAATACAGCCTATGAAAGATTTTGGGAAGGTCGTAAAGCTTGGGGGAGCATCGTCAATAATGTTCGGAATTTAGCCCGGTTAATTTGCGTGGCGATCGATGAAACCGAGCCGCAACATCGTCATGAAAAAGAGCAAGCTCTCAAGCTATTAGTGGCCTTTGCTGTAGCGACCAAATTACACCTGAGATCGCAGCCAGCCAGCGAGCGTTTAGCCGAATTAGTCTCTCCGCTCCAGTTTGAAAAACTCCAGACAGCAAACAATCCACCATTAGAAACGATCTTTTGGATTAGCGACTATCTCCAAGCAAAGCACGAACAGCTTCAGATTAGTCTCTTTCAAATGAACGAGTTACAAGGTTTATTAAATAATCTGGTCGATATGTTGGGTACCTGCGAGCGAATTCTGCGGACGCCGATGCCATTAGCTTATGCGATCCATCTCAAACAATTATTAGTTCTATTTTGTCTACTATTACCTTTTCAAGTTGTCGATGAATTGAAATGGTGGACGGCACCAGCAGTTGCCGTTGTCAGCTTCACTTTATTTGGCATCGAAGCGATCGGTGTCGAAATCGAAAATCCGTTTGGTACCGATCCTAACGATCTGCCGCTCGATAAAATTTGCGAGACGATCGAGCAGAATATCGACGACCTGATTTGCATGGAACCGCATTACCGACGATTGAATATCTATGGTAATAATATTGGCGAACAGTTAAATTAATCGATCGCGATTAGTTAATAAGAGGATGTTTGGAAAGTCCAATTGCTTCGTTTCTAGATCCGAATCCCCCAAACCCCCTTAAAAAGGGGGCTAAGATTCGGTCAAAGTCCCCCTTTTTAAGGGGGATTTAGGGGGATTTACCCACTCGAAACGTAGCAATTGGACTTTCCAAACATCCTCTAAGATCGATCGCCAGTAAGTTTGAGTTATTATCCTCTAGAATCGCGATTTCTTGCTGGAGATTCGTCCGTGCATTCGCTTCTAATTCCCCAAATAAGAGATCGGTATAGTAAAGCCGATCGCGTTGCAAAAAACTGGCTAGCACTCGGCTGCGTCCGGTTCGATAAGTAGCATCATCAACCCAATCGTATTCGCGCCGAATCGATTGTCGATATTCTGCATATCGGATCGGATCGGCACCGAGAATCGCTAAGTCGGCATCTAAAAATATACAAAGATCTGGATCGGTAGGCTCGATCCGATGTCCTTGGGTTGCCAAAATTAACCGCTCGATCCGATCGAGATCGAGCGGTAGTCTTAAATTTATGAGCAATTCTTTTGCAGCTTTAGCACTTTGAATTTCGTTATCCGCAGCCTGTGGTTCGTAGACAAAATCGTGAAACCAAGCAGCTAAAATTACCGAACTAGGATCTTGCAGTCGCTCTGAATGTACTGAATCTTCACCATTAAATCGATCGATTATGGTCAGAACATCATAAATGTGTTCTAGATTATGATAGTAACGATCGAGTCGCGTATAAGCAGCAACTAAGAGACTAAAGAGGCGATCGATTTCTTGTCGCTGAAAGTTATCGATCGGCACGATCGATCGGACATCCCAAAATTGCTGCCATTTACTTGCTAATTCCCGCTCTAGAGTCATCTGCTGGCAAAATCGATCGACTAATTTAAGCTGTTATTAGAGTAGCAAGCGGCTCGGAAATAGTTGCCGATGGTGCTTGAAATTCACCTGTGGTCACAAATTCGAGGCGTAGCTTCAGCCAGGTAATAAACTGCTTATTAGTAGAGATAACTGCTGTAGCTGGTTGGGGCACTTTAGCTTTGACATCTGCGAATTCTAGTGCGTCTAAAAAGGCAGGTCGATCGATAAACCAAAAGTCGATTTCTTTCTTTTGTTCTTGATAGTTGCGAACGCGCTCGTCATATACTTCGTCTAAAGGTTCTTCCTCACGTAAGAATCTTTTGCTCGCAACTAAATAATAATAGGTTTGCATCTTAACTAGGTATTAGGTATTAAGCTTTAGGTATTAGGTTCTTGCTATATAGCAATCCTAAATGATTAATGAGACTTACTTACTCTTTGGTGCGTTACGCTACGCGGTAACACACCCTACATATTCTTGCAAATCAAATATGACTAGCAATTAACGCCAAACATGGCTGCTTTCATTTCGCGGATCGCTCGATCGATGCCCACGAGTACCGATCGACTGATAATACTATGACCGATATTTAATTCTTCCATCCCTGGCAGACAGGCAATCGGGCGCACATTCCAATAAGTCAGTCCGTGTCCGGCATTGACGCGCAAACCAGCCGCGATCGCCAGTTCGCACCCTTTGGCTAAATGTGCTATTTCTTGCTCCACCTGTAGCGGCGTTTTCGCCTCGGCATAGCGTCCCGTGTGCAATTCAATAAACTGCGCTTTTACCTGAGCTGAGGCGTCAATTTGGGCGGGTTCTGGGTCGATAAATAGGCTGACGGGAATTCCTGCCGATTGTAATCGATCGACTACCCCGCTGAGGCGATCGAGTTGTCCGGCAATATCCAATCCCCCTTCCGTGGTGACTTCTTCCCGCTTTTCCGGTACCAGTGTCACATAGTCTGGCTTAACTTCCAGCGCGATCTGCACCATTTCCTCGGTTGCAGCCATCTCTAGATTTAATCGCGTGCGCACGGTTTCGCGTAACAGTCGAATATCCCGATCCTGCATGTGCCGACGATCTTCGCGCAAATGTGCCGTAATCCCATCCGCACCAGCCAATTCAGCCAATACCGCAGCCGCGATCGGATCGGGTTCGATCGTGCGTCTGGCCTGCCGAATCGTGGCCACATGGTCGATATTTACTCCCAGCGTCAACAATTTTCTGATTCTCCGCGTTCGCTTTTATTGTAAATTAAATACCAGTTAGTACTCGTACTTACTACGTCAAATTACAGAATCATTAAAAAATTCTAGATTAATTTGAAGGTATTGTGTCAATATATAGGCTAACATTAGCCAGCATCTAAAGGAGGACTGTTCCTTGTCTCGTAGATATCTTTTTACATCGGAATCCGTGACGGAAGGTCACCCTGACAAAATCTGCGATCAGATCTCTGATACGATTTTAGACGCCTTACTCGCTCAAGATCCCTATAGCCGGGTCGCAGCCGAGGTTGTCGTCAATACTGGACTAGTCTTGATCACTGGTGAAATTACTACCAAAGCGACTGTTAATTATATCGACCTCGCGCGCAAGAAAATTGCTGAAATTGGTTATACCAACGCCGATAATGGCTTTTCGGCAAATAGTGCCTCGGTGCTGATTGCATTGGATCAGCAATCGCCAGATATCGCGCAGGGAGTAAATACCGCCAAAGAAAATCGTGGCGATAGCAACGAAATTTTCGACCAAACTGGTGCTGGCGACCAGGGGATCATGTTCGGATATGCTTGTAACGAAACATCCGAACTAATGCCATTACCGATCGGTCTGGCGCACCGATTGGCTCGTCGCTTGGCCGCTGTCCGCAAGACTGGCGACTTATCTTATTTACGTCCCGACGGCAAAACCCAAGTCACCGTCGAATACAAAAATGGCGTGCCATTTGCGATCGATACTATTCTCATCTCAACTCAACACGATGCCGCGATCGGCGAAATTAGCGACGACCTTGGCGTTCAGGCTAAAATCAAGGCTGACCTCTGGAAATTTGTCGTTTTACCTGTCTTCGCCGATTTAGAAGTCAAACCCGATGACAAAACTCACTTCCTCGTCAACCCGACGGGTAAGTTTGTGATTGGTGGCCCTCAAGGGGATGCTGGTTTGACTGGACGCAAAATCATTGTCGATACTTATGGCGGTTATTCCCGTCATGGTGGCGGTGCCTTCTCTGGTAAAGATCCCACCAAAGTCGATCGCTCGGCGGCTTACGCTTGCCGTCATGTCGCCAAGAATATTGTCGCTGCTGGCTTGGCTGCTAAGTGTGAAGTTCAACTCAGTTATGCGATCGGCGTTGCTGCTCCAGTGAGTATTTTAGTCGAAACCTTTGGCACGGGCATCATTAGCGACGACCAAATCTTTGAACTGATCGAAGAGCACTTCGAGCTGCGTCCAGAGGGGATTCTAGCTACGTTTAACTTGCGGAATTTACCAGCAGAACGCAATGGTCGTTTTTATCAAGATGTCGCCGCCTACGGCCATTTTGGCCGCGACGATCTCGATCTCCCTTGGGAGCAAACTGATAAAGCAGCTACGCTTAAAGCCGCTGCTGCTAAGTTTATGACGACCACTGCTGGTTAGAAGTATTTTTAGTTAGTTTCAAACAAGCTAGGTAGGGGCAATGTCTTGACTGAAACACATGCGGAGGAAACCTCCGCGTGATTTCAGTCGCTTCATGAATTGCCCCTACCTAATTTTTTTGTATGTGACGGACTAATCTATATCAAGACAGTTAAGAAGATATCTGAAATCGGCAAAAATCTGTAGGGGTGGGTTTATGCCATTAATTACGACTGTAATAATAACTATCGTACAAACCTACCCTCCCCACTATCAACCTTTCCTTGGCGTAGCCTCTCGGTGCGAGAATCGCATATCGTACCAGCATCAATCGTGTTTTTTTCTTGATTTGGAATGAATCGATCGACAGGTTTCTGGTGGGGTTGGGCAGGTTTGTACGGAGGTTAATTTCAGGTTTAAATTAGTTGCATAAACCTGCCCCTACAGATTTTTACGCGATCGATTAATCAACCCTGTATTAAAAGACGATTCCAGCTACGATCGTTGGCAATGCTCGATAGGTTCGATCGACAATACTCAGACGGTTGTTATTGCGATCGCACAAATGATTCAGATTAAGATTTGAATGACTTTAAATCCTCAACACCACAATCTTTAAGACTAAATACGCCCGTCGTTGAAGTCATATTAAACTGAAGCGGCACGATCGTAATAAAGTTGCGCTTAATTGCTTGGACATCGGTTTCGATCTCTGGTGGCAAATGCAGATGTTCTGGTTGATCGAGATCTTGCACCACTTCACCAGACAACCAATAGTAAGTCTTCCCGCGCGGATCGACCCGCTTTTGGAACGTATCAAAATAACGTCTGATCCCTTGTCGCGTCACTTTCACCCCCGCAATTTGGTCGGCTGGCACGGGGGGAATATTTACGTTTAATAGTGACGATTCTGATAGTGGTTGATGTTCTAGATGCGCGATTAAATCCTTGGCAAAATCGGCAGCAGGTTGAAATTCGCGACAAGTAAAACTAGTTAGGCTAAACGCAATACTGGGAATCCCTTCGATCGTCCCTTCCATTGCTGCCGACACAGTGCCAGAGTACAATACGTCCGTGCCCAGGTTGGCACCGTGATTGATGCCAGAGAGGACGAAATCGGGGAACTTGTCGAGCAAGGCTCCCAAGGCTAATTTGACACAATCGGCAGGCGTTCCCGAACAAGACCAAGCTTTGACACTATGGTGAAAAATCCCCGTCACTGCTTCGGCACGAATCGGATCGTGGAGGGTCAAACCGTGTCCGGTGGCCGATCGCTCGCGATCGGGACAGACGACAATCACTTCATGTCCGGCGAGTGCCAGGGTATCTGCGAGTGTCTTAATCCCCAAAGCGAAGATCCCATCATCGTTGCTAATTAATAATTTCATGCGGATCTCGTGCGAGGTGGCGGTTAGTGTCTTTTTAGCACATCTGCGGCTTCTGTTGGTTATTTAGATGCGATCGATCTGATAATTCTGGTGGTGATGGGTGGGTTTGGTTGAGAGATCGGTAGGTTGGGTTGAACGAATGTGAAACCCAACACTCTTCACCATGAATCCGTACCTGTTGGGTTTCGCGATTCCTCACAAGATCGGTAGGTTGGGTCGAACGAATGTGATACCCAACACTCTTCACCAGCAAGCTGTGAATGTTGGGTTTCGCGATGCTCTACCCAACCTACTACCAATTATCCAATCTACTATTTAAAATTCCACTGTTAATGGCGCGCGGGGGAAGGGAATCACATCGCGAATATTGGTCATGCCGGTCATGAATTGTACCAACCTTTCAAACCCTAAACCAAAGCCAGCATGAGGCACCGTCCCATAACGGCGGAGATCCAGATACCACCAATAATCGGCAGGATTTAAACCCTGGGCGATCAATCGTCGTTCTAATACGTCGAGGCGTTCTTCTCGTTGGGAACCACCGATGATTTCGCCGATTTTGGGAGCGAGAATATCCATCGCCGCGACGGTTTTATTGTCATCGTTTAGCCGCATGTAGAACGCTTTGATTTCGACGGGATAATCAGTGAGGATGACTGGCTTTTTAAAAACTTCCTCGGCGAGATAGCGTTCGTGTTCGGATTGGAGATCGAGTCCCCAACTGACGGGATATTCAAATTTTTTGTCGCATTTTTCGAGCAGTGCGATCGCATCTGTATAAGTCAATCTTTCAAATTGATTGTTGATGATATTCTCTGCGGTGGCTAAGACAGATTTATCGATCCGTTCGTTGAAAAATTCCATATCGGCTTGGCAGTTCTCCATCACATATTTGAAGATGTATTGGAGAAATGCTTCAGCGAGATTCATATCTTCTAACAGATCGCAAAAAGCCATTTCTGGCTCGATCATCCAGAATTCCGCTAAATGGCGGGAAGTATTCGAGTTTTCGGCGCGAAAAGTCGGCCCGAAGGTGTACACATTGCTAAATGCCATTGCCATCACTTCGGCTTCTAATTGGCCGCTGACGGTCAAATATGCGGCTTTACCGAAGAAATCTTGGCTGTAGTCGATCTCCTTATCGGGAGTCAGGGGGACATTTTTAAGATTGAGGGTGGTAACGTTAAACATTTCCCCCGCACCTTCGCAGTCGCTGGCACTAATAATCGGCGTATGCACCCACAGGAAGCCGCGCTCTTGGAAGAACTGATGAATTGCAGCCGCGCAAGCGTTACGAACTCTAAACACCGCGCTGAGGGTATTGGTACGCGATCGCAAGTGGCCGATTTCGCGCAAGAATTCAAAAGAGTGGCGTTTTTTCTGGAGCGGATACTTCTCAGGATCGGCTTCGCCATAGATTTTGGCCTGACTGGCTTTGACTTCGACTCGCTGTCCTTTGGCAGGGGACTCTACCAACTCGCCGACGATCTCGATCGAGGCTCCCGTATTAATTTGTTTGAGGATGGTGGCGTAGTTGGGGACGTCTTTGTCAATGACTACCTGAATATTTGCCATGCAGGAACCATCGTTGATATCGACGAAGGCAAATTCCTTGGCTTCCCGCTTGCTGCGAATCCAGCCTCTGACAGTCACAGCATCTCCAGGATTGCCGCTGCGGAGCATTGTCGCAATATAGTTAGTAATCATCTTCGGTCGAGCTAGTAGATCGATGTAGGTAAATCCCACTCTACTAGTCTGCCACATTAGATCGAGAGGCGTACCAACAGATTAACTGTCAATACGCCTCAAGCACTGTGCAAATTTTCAATTCCTAGCAGTTTGGTATGAGTAGTTAAGTACAGGCATTGCTGAATCTAGGCATAATTCGCCCTCACTCCCAACCCAGCAACTTCTACCTACAAATGACTGTATCTGTCACTCCTGCACGATCGGTGCGTTCTGAATTGCTACATTCCGCACCGTGCTTGAAGATTTTAATTGAGATCGGCTCGCGGTTCTCTGTAGAACCATTCGCCGCGATCGTCATATTTTTTCCAGTCGTAAAATTAATTACTAATGGCAATTTCCCGATCGCTTGCTGTGTGGTACTCGTACGCGATCGATCGTGCTTGGTCATAGAATAACTACCCCACAGCGTACTCCCAGTCTTGCCACTATATTCAACCCGATATTGTACCTGGTCACTAAACGGATTCCCGAACGTCTGAACACCTAACAAACCAACCCCAGTCACGAATGACCACAAAACATACACGCTTTTCACAGCTTTAGTTAATCCAATGCTACACAAATCTAATATACCCAGTAAATCGAGCGGAAACATGCGCGAAATACTTAAATAATTATGTGCTTTCGGGTTTTTACGTAAACCTACTGAGTAGGGATCGGCAATACGTCTCAATACACTACTGGGTGATAGATTGAAGCATGCGATCCCCAGTATAAAAAAGGTAAAAATAGATCGAAATTAAAGATGAGCTAAGTATTTTTTGATACACGCTACAGATGATTACCATTTCTTGTAAGCAAGAAACTTGCCAGACATGATAATCTTGACGCG
>NZ_JANPGM010000388.1:0-3535 GCF_031423935.1 Chamaesiphon sp. VAR_69_metabat_338 | reverse complement strand
GCAAGCCAGATCCAGCCTCCGGTTGTACCTGCTTGCCGATCGCTGCTTCCAATTCATCCCGCGATATTTCGCGCCCGCGATCGAGATTTTGAGAATCATTGAGCAAGATCAGGCGATCGATCTCGGGAAAAGCCAATAGATAAAATAGTAACTGAACGATCGGTACCTCGATCGCCAGAGAATTAGCTAACACTCCACCATTAAATTTCCCCACATCTTCAACATTAATAAAAGCGTAAATAACATTAATTTCTAGACTGGGTTTTTGGCGATTGCTGAGGGTAGTTACGACCCATTCACCCTGTGGACTCTGGCAAATATAATATGTCGTCTGAGGTAAAGTCTCCGCAACTTGTCGTAAAGTCGGCGCGATCGCCATCACGCTCGTCCGGCTCCCCTCATCTGGAGCACCATTAATTAACGCTTCTACCTGTCGATCTAAAGTCATCTGTAAAAATATATATGCATGAATTTATGGATCTGTAGGGGCGGGTTTGCGGCGCGCGCTCTGGAGGTTTCCTCCAGGTTTAGCGCGACAAGACAATGCTAGAAGTTGCTGACTAGCACTACAAAATCTGAACAAACCCGCCCATCCTCACCAATATCTGTCGCTCGATCCCTTCTAAAAAGATCTTAAATGGGTTCGTACAAACTCATTACATCCATAATCGATAAGCGCGATTGTACCCCCAGATCCAGCGGTGAAATATGCCCCCGATTGAGATGTTCGGCAGCAGCACACCCGATCATCGCCGCATTGTCCGTACAATATTCCAGCGGTGGAAATAATACCTTAATCCCTTTTTTACTCGCCGCAGCGGCAAGCGTGGATCTAAGTCCGCGATTGGCAGCCACGCCACCACCAATAACGATCGTCCCCAACCCATAATCGAGCGCACACGCGATCGCCCGTTTGGTAAGCGATCGCGCGACGCTATGTTGGAAACTTGCGGCAATATCGGCGATCGGTAACTCCTTGCCCTCAGCCTGCAATTTCTGAGTCAACCGCAGCACCGCTGTTTTCAAACCGCTAAAACTCGAATCATAGGGATGAAACCCGCCTCCAGGTAGGGAAATATTGCCCTCTGGCAAGGGGTATAGGGTTGGATTGCCTTGACTGGCCAATCGATCGATGACAGGGCCACCAGGATAGCCGAGATTTAATAATCTAGCGACTTTATCAAAGGCTTCTCCTGCCGCATCATCGCGGGTCGCACCCAGTTCGGTATACATTCCACAATCTTTGACATGAATCAGGCTGGTATGTCCGCCCGATACCAACAAACATAGGAACGGTGGTTTCAATTCTGGCGCGCTCAGATACGAGGCGTAAATATGTCCTTCCAAATGGTGGACGCCGATAAATGGCTTGTCATGGACGATTGCCAGGGTTTTTGCCGCACTCATCCCGATCGCTAGCGCGCCCACCAGTCCTGGTGCGACAGTGGCCGCAATCCCGTCAATCTCCGACCATTTCAGGCCAGCTTGGTCGATCGCCTGCGCGATAATATCGTTAATGGTGAGTAGATGTTGGCGCGAGGCAATTTCGGGCACCACACCGCCATATTGAGTATGAATTGCGATTTGCGAGGCGATGACACTGCTGCAAACTTTACGATTGTTTACGATAGCCACCGCAGTTTCGTCACAACTTGTTTCAATTGATAAAACGGTTGTCATTAGCTGCTAATTTTAAAGATGAAAATAGAGTTAAGTTAGGTTAGCGATCGGGTGGGTGTAGCTATTGATTCAAGTAACGCACCAACTCAAATAGCGGGCTTGGCGATCTCAATTTTTTGCTAAGAGAGGCATTTGCCACTAATTGGCACAAGGCCACTAATCTCTACAGTATCAACGATCTTTGGCGATCGACATCCAAGTTCGCTGAAGATTCCCAAAAGACTATTATAGTTTTTTTACCAAATCAGATCTGCCAGCAGATTCTAGATTTTGGAAATAAAACTTTTTGTTTTGTTATAAAAGGAAACAATCATTATGCAAAAACTGTTGGCTTTTGTCTTTGCCATCTGTCTCTGGTTCAACTTTGCGCCATTAGCATCGGCATCAGAAGTAGCCGGACTCGTTCGTTGTGGGGATTCTCCTGCGTTTCAGCAACGTGCGAAAATGGCACGGAATACCACCGACGACCCCGAATCGGGCAAACACCGTTTCGAGCGTTATTCGCAAGCTTTGTGCGGCCCCGAAGGACTGCCACATCTGATTGTAGACGGACGACTCGATCGCGCAGGTGACTTCTTGATTCCTGGCATTCTCTTTCTCTACATTGCCGGTTGGATTGGTTGGGTCGGTCGCGCTTACGTGATTGCCATCAAAAAAGACGAAAACACCGAAGAAAAAGAAATTATTATCGATGTACCTTTGGCAGTGAACTGCATGTTGGGCGGATTCGCTTGGCCTGCTGCGGCACTAGGTGAATTTACCTCTGGTAAATTAGTTGCTAAAGATAGTGAAATAACAGTTTCTCCTCGGTAATTTCACTCGATCGATCGCAGTACCGATCCTCAGTCGTGCCATAAAATTTTAGTTAATAGTCCGCAGTAATGTAGACAGAAGCTGAAGTTTTTATCGATCGAACCTCGAACTTCACCAAACACCCTAATTTTTAGATTCTGGAGCCACTCCATGCAACATTTCACCAGGTTTTTATCTACTGCGCCAGTTTTGGCAGCAGTTTGGATGACATTTACGGCTGGCCTTTTGATTGAATTCAATCGCTTTTTCCCTGACTTGTTATTCCACCCATTGCAATAGTAGGCATTAGGCTTTAGGTATTAGGTATTAGGTGTTAGGTATTAGGTCAAGATTGGGACGCAAACGTCCCTAAAGCCTAGAGCCTAAAGCCTAAAGCCTAAAGCCTAAAGCCTAAAGCCTAATTTCTTTCCCCTTAATTTAGTTGAGAGGTTATTCATGGCTACTCGCGTTCAAGCTGTCAGCAGTCCCAATCCTGAAGTTAGCAACTTAGCTACTCCAGTCAACGGTTCGGGCATCATTCAAGCTTTCATCAGCAATTTACCGATTTATCGGGCAAATCTATCTCCCCAACGTCGCGGTTTAGAAGTAGGCATGGCTCATGGCTACTTCTTGCTCGGCCCCTTCACCCTTTTGGGTCCCCTCCGCCATACCGACCAAGCATACCTCGCTGGATTGCTCTCGACGATCGGATTGGTGGTAATTCTCACTGTCTGCCTATCGATCTATGCTAGCGTGAATCCCGCACCACCATTACCTAGTGTGGCTGCTCCCATTGCACCTAGCAATATCAAAGATGGCAAAGGTTGGAGTGAATTTACTACTGGTTTCCTAATTGGTGGAGCTGGCGGTGCTGCGGTTGCTTACTTATTGGTAGCAAATCTGCCCGTGCTCAGTAGTTTTTCGATTCTAGCTAACTAGATCTAGATCTTAAAATTAGTCGATCGAATTACTAATTAAATTTAACTATTAGTCTCGATCGATCTTCAGTAATATCTTTTTTACCCTATCTTCAATTAGAAGATGGGGTAATTTCATCTTTAGA
>NZ_JANPGM010000387.1:0-1905 GCF_031423935.1 Chamaesiphon sp. VAR_69_metabat_338 | reverse complement strand
GGGCAATGTCGCTCCAGGGGGCTTCGATATCGATATGGGGCACCAATGCCCCCTCAGCCACCAATTTCACCAGCCGCGCTAATCCTGCCGCTGCTGGCTGTTTCTTGAGTTCGTGGAACAGAATGAAGCCATATAGATTCAAGCCGCCTTTGGCGTAGAAATCGGACGCATTGAAGGTAATTTTCGCCCCAGCAGTCGCGCCAAAGATGACACAGGTGCCATCTGGGGCTAGCTGCGTCAACACCGCAGGCAACACCTCCCCACCCACCGAATCCAGCACCAGATCGTAAGGTGCATAGCGATCGAAATTATTGCCAACTATTACCTGCTGCGCTCTAGTAGTTTGGACGAACTCTACCAACTCCGGACGACGCACCTGCGCTGTGACAATCGCTCCCGCTTGGGCTGCCAATTGACAGGCAAAATACCCCACACCGCCCGATGCTCCGGTAATCAGCACCGATCGATCGAGCAACGAGCCGCCGCGCTCTAGTGCGAGTAATGCTGTCAATCCCGCCACGGGTAGAGTTGCCGCCTCTGCAAACGATACGGCATCTGGCAGTGCGGCGATCGCATTTGTCGGTACTGCCACCAGTTCCGCCCAAGCTCCCGCAGCCAAAAATCCGACGACCCGACTACCCACCAAAAAGCCAGAGCCATCGCTAGCCGCCACTTCGATCGTCCCTGCAAAATCCCAACCCGGTCGCCATCCGGCTGCTGCACTCCCAGCACGGCGGACTTCGCCGCGATTGAGCGAGATTGCGGCAACTCGGACGATCGCTTCATTCGGTAACGCTACTGGCGGTTCAACGGCGCGAATGACTAATCGTTCGGGTACGGTAGGATCGACGACAACAGCTTGGATGGGAGTTTTCATCTAGAAATCAGTAGTAATTTACAGTTAAATGACGACTTTACCAAAATGACTGCCGCTTTGTAAGTAGCGATAGGCATCTGGTGTCTCGACAAAGGGAAAGACGCGATCGATAGCCGGCTGAATCCGATGCAAAGAGAACGCCCGATTCATGGTTTCAAACATCTCGCGACTGCCGACATAAATACCCTGCTTAATACTGAAGTCTGGTTGGATTGTTAGTATACAAAAGTTGATGCCGTTCGGATGCTTCCGCCCACGATCGCGGCATTCGATATCCATCTAAGATAACGTCATCGATCGCCGATCTAACTTGATGCGCGCAAGTCTCAAAACTCACCTTACCAGCTCCAGTTCCTAATCCTGGCAAGGCGATCGTGTGAATGCGTTCTGAGATTTTTTGGCTTTGATGTTCGCCAGATTTAAACGCGCCATATTTAGCTAACAAAAAAATCGCCCGCGCTGCTAAATAAGGATTGACAGTTTCGTGTAGATTCATGGGCACGCGCATTGTCGGTGCAAAAATCAGATAAGGAATTCTCTTGTTGGCAGTTTCGACAACATCCGCCTGTCCGACAAGGATTTCGCCATGATGATGGTCGAATATTTGGCGACGGACGCGGATTTGAATTTCTTTACCAAAGTGCCACACGTACGATGCATCGATACCACCATCCATGAATCCAAAACTATTAGCCGGACTAACCACCGCATCGCAATCTACATCAAAAATGGAGCCGTGATGAACCACTACGAAATCTAGATCGCCACAAAATTTAGTCCAGGCGGCGGCTAGCGATTCGTCTACTGCGGTTAAAATTAATTTCATCTTGTTAGGATTGCAATCGTCTGGGTGCTGTGGAATTATGTGCGAATACGGCGTGCTTCCATTGCCGTGAATCTTAGCGTACCAGGGAACCATGAGTCAGCAAACCGAAACAACTCCCAGAATCGATCGTCATTGAGTCGATCGAGTCTTGTTTCATTATCCCCTGTGATACCAGTTGTCAAAAACTCTGCTAAAGATCGCT
>NZ_JANPGM010000386.1:0-7599 GCF_031423935.1 Chamaesiphon sp. VAR_69_metabat_338 | reverse complement strand
AGACAGCGGGGAGCGGGGAGAAAAAGAATGCAAAAGTGCGAGCGAGCCAATCTCAGTTCGCGTCCAGGCAATGGCGTTAGCTTATTTACGACGACTCTCCATCCACCATAACAACACGGTCAATGCTGCCGCGATCGCTAGTAGCAACGAGCAGAGCTGGAATGTGCCCTGAAAACCTTTGACAATCGCCTCAGGTGCAGCCAACGTTACATCGCTAGCTGTTTGTCCGGCTAGCGCGATCGAGGCGAAGATGGCGGCAAATAGGGGCAATCCGGTCGTTTGTCCGAGCGTGCGCGTCAGGGAGAGTAATCCCGACGCAATGCCCAAGCGGTGGGGTGGTACCGCGCCCAAAATCGCCCCATTATTCGGCGATTGAAAGATCCCCCAACCCAATCCGAGAGGAATTATCCGCAAGATATAATCGACATCGCGAATGTTGGCATCTACCGTACTAACGGCTAAAGAACCGATCGTCATCAAGATTAAGCCGACTAACATAATACTGCGCGTCCCGAAGCGATCGCTTAAATTTCCTGCCAGTGGCGAAACTAGCCCCCCAATAATCGGTGTAATTGCCATTAATAAGCCGATCCTTTCGATCGGGTAATGCATGACTAATTGCAAGAAAAAAGGGAGTGTGAACGAACTCCCGCCTAATGCCATAAATACCAACCAGCCAGTAAATAAACTCAAGCTAAAAGCCCCAGAGCGAAATAAACTCAGGTCGAGCATCGGTTGCGCGGTGCGACTTTCTAACAATACAAATCCACCTAAACCGATCGCCGATACTATTAATAAGCCCAGTGGTAAACCACTCGTAAATCCATAACGTTGCCCCTCCGTCATGCCTAGCGAAAAGCAGGTTAAAACGACAGAAATAGCGATCGAACCCCAGAAATCGAAGCTTTGATGACGATCGCTACTGCGTCCGACAGGGACGTATTTATTAACTACAAAACTGGCTAAAATTCCGATCGGAATATTTACTAAAAAAATCGATCGCCAGCCAGAAATACCAATGAGAATGCCACCGATTGAAGGCCCCAAAGCAATCCCTGATGATACCACCGCGCCAATTACGCCTAATGCTTTGCCCCGCTCGGATGCGGGAAATACCTCGACAATAATCGCCGCACCCAAAGCCGAAATCATCACCGCACCGATGCCCTGCAAGGCACGCGCGCCAATCAAAACCGAGATCGAGGGTGCCAAGCCACATAGCAACGAACTCACAGTAAACACGATTAAACCGCCCAAATACAGCGGCTTTTTGCCCAGCAGATCGCCCAATCTCGCAGCACCCAATACCAGCGAAGTCACGACCAATACATAGCTCAATCCTACCCATTGCACCGTCGCAAAATCTGTATGTAAATCCTTAACCAGGGTCGGGAGGGCAATATTGACGATACTAGTATCGATCGTATACATCAGCACGCCTAAACTAATCCCTAACATCACTCGCCATTTGTCAACCGCTGGCTCCTGAGGAGCGTTAGCTAACTGCGGCTCTTGAGATCGATCGTTCATGAGGGAAATATCTCGTGGTTAGTGCGGACTTGTCCGATACCGATCGCCGATAAATATCGAAGGTGTCAAGATCGCCATCAGCACCACCTTAGCACTGTTTTCGCTGGCTCTTGCATGGCGATCGATCGTGTCAGAGCTGATATGTCAAAATAGAATTACTTGCTGGAGCAGACTGAAGATGTACCAATCCACCCGCTGGAAATCCGCAGATCTAGAGCTATTGCCCGATAACGGTAATCGCTATGAAATCATCGATGGAGAACTACTCGTGACTCGCGCACCTCACTGGCAACATCAAAGAGTTATTACTAGGTTGATTCAATCGTTAGGAATGTGGTCGAGTCAGAGTAAATTAGGTGAAGTCGTCACGACTCCGGGGATCGTATTTCCTGATGATGATGTGATTCCAGATTTGGTGTGGATTAGTAACGACAGGTTAGCACGGAGTTTGGATGAATCTGGGCATCTTGTTGCCGCACCAGAATTGGTGGTGGAGGTACTCTCGGCTGGTAGCGATAACGAACGCCGAGACAGAGAAGTCAAGCGCAAACTCTACACGATTCGAGGTGTCCAAGAGTATTGGGTTATAGATTGGAAAATACAACAAATCGAGGTGTTCCGGCGCGATAGTAATGGTTTACCCCTAATTGCAACGTTGTTTTGTCAGGATGTTTTGAATAGTCCCCTATTACCTAATTTCGAGCAATCTGTAGCAGAAGTTTCTAGCTAATTAATGGCGATCTCAAATCAGATGATAAATAGTTGGAAACAACTTTGGTTTAGTGAAGAGAGTATAGGACGATCGCTATGCTTACTTGGTGTGGCATTAGGCTTGGCTGTTGGGATTTTCTGTAAAGACTGGGCTGAATCTTTTCACTCGATTGGGCATAGCCCACACTTCATGAACGATCTAATCGGTTATCAAATTCCCTCACTCATTTCATTTGGGATTGCGGGTGGACTAACAATTCAATTAGTAAGTGTGTTGTTATCGTGGGCAACACTTTATCAAAGTGCCGAGCTATACCACACTCGGATAATTGAGATACTTTTGGGTGTACCGATCGGAGTACTAATTATATTTAATATATTTAGCGGTTACTTAGTTGCACTTGGATTTGTGATTCCTTATGTGTTCGCTTTAATATTTTTCCCCGTTGTGATGATATTTGTTGGCTGGGATACAATGCATCTCCTTGTGTTCAATGCGATATTTTTAATGCCACTTTATATGATTTCTGCTGGAATTATCTGGTCGGTAAATTTTGGTAGATCGATCGTTTGAGCGATAATTATCGCTAGTTTCTCCTATTGAAGAGGCTACGCCAACGGGTGAATGATATTGGCTTCGTTCTATCACCGCACTCGATTGAAATCGGTGCTAATGGTACAAAGTCCGCCTACGCGGACTGATTAACTAGTCCGCTTAGGCGGACTTCGCATCATTAGCGGAGACTTCAGTCTCCAGGCAAATAGCAAACCGATCCTTTACAAGAGCGATCGGTCGGAGGGAAAATAGAGCATCAGCATCAAAAAGGACATAGCAACGTGAGCGAACAATTTGACTACGATCTAGTAATCATCGGTGCGGGTGTCGGCGGACATGGTGCCGCGCTCCACGCGGTTAGTTGCGGTCTAAAGACGGCAATTATCGAAGCGGGAGATATGGGTGGTACCTGTGTCAACCGTGGTTGTATTCCCTCTAAAGCCCTCCTCGCCGCTTCGGGAAGAGTCCGCGAAATGCGGAATGCGCACCATCTCAAGGCGATGGGGATTCAGGTAGATAATGTAAATTTCGATCGATCCGGCATTGCCGCTCATGCGAGTAATCTGGTCACAAAGTTACGCGGCGATTTAACAAACAGCCTGACACGCCTAAATGTCGAAGTGATTCGCGGTTGGGGGAAGGTAGCGGCATCCCAAAAAGTCAGCGTCACGACACCAGAGGGCGAGAAATTCATCACCGCTAAAGATGTGATGATTTCCTCCGGTTCGATTCCGTTCGTGCCGCCAGGAATTGAAGTCGATGGCAAGACGGTATTTACTAGCGACGATGCGATTAAATTGGAGACACTACCTCAGTGGATCGCGATTATCGGTAGCGGTTACATCGGCTTAGAATTTTCCGACGTCTATACCGCCTTGGGTTCGGAAGTGACGATGATCGAATTTTTCGACCAATTGATGCCGGGATTCGATACCGACATTGCTAAACTTGCCAAACGGATTCTCATCGATCCTCGCGATATCGATGCCCGCCCCAGCTTACTCGCCAAGCGGGTCATCCCTGGTTCGCCAGTCGTCATCGAACTCGCCGATGCGAAGACTAAAGAAGTCGTCGAGATCCTAGAGGTCGATGCGTGCCTCGTAGCGACGGGTCGGATTCCCGACACCAAAAACCTCAATCTCGATGCTGTAGGCGTCGCCCTCGACCGTCGCGGCTTCATTCCAGTCAATGACAAGCTCGAAGTCCTCGTTGATGGTGTACCCGTTCCCCACCTCTGGGCGATCGGCGATGCGACAGGTAAAATGATGTTGGCTCACGCTGCCTCCGCTCAAGGAATTGTAGCAGTTGAAAATATCTGCGGTCGATCGACAGAAGTAGATTATCAAAGCATCCCCGCAGCCGCATTTACCCACCCCGAAATTAGCTTCGTCGGGATGACGGAAACCCAAGCCAAAGAAGCCGGAACTGCTGGCGGGTTTGAAATCGCAGCGGTACGAAGCTACTTCAAAGGTAACTCTAAAGCGATCGCTGAAGGCGAAGCCGACGGGATGGCGAAGGTGATTTATCGTAAGGATACTGGGGAAGTATTGGGCACCCACATTATCGGTTTACATGCGGCGGATCTGATTCATGAAGCGTCCAATGCGATCGCGCAGCGCAATTCGGTGCAGAAGCTAGCCACTTACGTTCACGCCCATCCTACTTTGTCTGAGGTCTTGGATGAAGCCTACAAACGCGCCGCTGGGGTTCACTAACTTCTTCATAGCTGCCAACGATAAACCCGACTTTTTTGAAAAAGTCGGGTTTCTGACCCCACTAGATTGCTGGCTTCGTTCGGCAACCGCCCTCAAATGAATTTGGGGCTAAGAGCATAAGTCCACTGAAGTGGACTGTTAGATTCATTCAGTTCATTTCAATGAACTTTAGCACGTTAGCCCGAAATTCCATTTCAGGGCGGGTGACGAACGAAGCAAATCTATTTGCCTTGAATAATTTTTAATTTATCTTGTCGGGGTGTCTTTTGCAGGCACCCTTAATTTTTGGGTATTTTAAGATGATGAGATATGGGAGGCTCGATCGTGACTGAAGAAGAATGAGAACAAATAATTGAGAAGGCGAGGATCGATCGAGTCTCTGAACTAAATTTGAGTTATAAACAACTCACTCGACTACCCGATAGCATTGGAAATATTTATACTCTTACAAGCTTAAACATAACTGGGAATAAACTCACTCAATTACCAGATAG
Organism: Chamaesiphon sp. VAR_69_metabat_338; assembly: GCF_031423935.1. NCBI lineage: Bacteria > Bacillati > Cyanobacteriota > Cyanophyceae > Gomontiellales > Chamaesiphonaceae > Chamaesiphon > Chamaesiphon sp. VAR_69_metabat_338. Next base: position 2,593 of record NZ_JANPGM010000386.1, on the reverse strand, counting down.
TATCGGCAAACTAACTAAATTAGATACACTAGATGTCACAAATAATTGGCTTAGTACTATTCCAGAAAATATCGGCAATCTCACCCACTTGATTAGACTATCTTTTGAAGATAATCATCTTACACATCTACCAGAGAGTATTGGCAATCTTACTAACCTGACTTATCTATATCTAGGAACTAACTCTCTTACATATCTACCATAGAGTATAGGCAATCTTAAGAATTTAATATGGTTACACTTAGGCTGTAACTCTCTTAATCACCTACCAGATAGTTTTGGTAATTTTTGTAACCTTGTTGACTTAGGTCTGGAGGAAAACAATTTTAGTAGTTTACCAAAAAGTATTGTCAATCTTTCCAATTTAGGCTCAATAAGCTTGGATTTAAATCTAATTACTAATCTATCAATTTTACAGTCTCTATCAAAACTTAAAGAAGTCAGCTTTTTAAATCTAGATCTTCCTAATAGATATTGGCTCAAGTCGAATGACTGGAATCCTAAATGGTTGTTAGATGAAGAAAATGCTGAAATCAGACGGGTATTAATTCAACAAGTTGGTTACGATCGAATCTGTCAGGAACTAGGCGCGATCGATCTGGACACTTGGCGAGAATATACATTACTCAAAATCGATGCAGATATCGACGAGGAAACGATGGTCTTACTCAAGATGACTTGTCCATCGACAGGACATATTCACATCCTGCGCGTACCGCCAGAAATGACCAGTGCCGAAGCCGCGATTACCTGGGTAAATCACGGCATTCATCCCGACGAATTTAGCGTGCAGACTTGAGACGATCGATTACAATCGAGTTAGGTTTATCCCACTAGTATCATGACCATCTCACCCTTACCAAACTTACGCTCCCTACCTCAAAACTTACCCCTTGAAGGTGCTGTGAGGATGGAATTAGTAGAGGGTATACCGATCTTTCGGGCTTCTAGTCTCGTCCAAACTTGGATCGAAGCTTTACTCGCCAAACAACAAGATAATCCCCTCAGTTTAGAGGAAGAAGAGGAGTTAGATTGTTATGAAGAAGTCGATGATTATCTCAGCTTTGTTAATCGGATAGTGCGGAATGCTTAGATTTGCTACTCTTTGGTGCGTTACGCTTCGCGGTAACACACCCTACAACTGAATGCGATCGACTGCTAGATAGATAATGACAGTTCGATCGATTAATTTGTGGCTGACTGCAACCACACCGTAATGCTATCCGCGATCGATTTAGCCATTTTTTGTTGCTCTTGGGGATTGGCAATTAGTTCAAACTCGCTCGGATTGCTCATAAAACCCCACTCTAGCAGCACTGAAGGCGATGCTGATGGACGCGCGAGGGCGAGATTGTCCCAGAATACCCCATAGGCATTGCGACCCGTATCTTTGACCACATAGTTGTGGATGTACATCGCGAGGCTTTGGGCTTGGGCGTGGTACCAGAAGGTAGAGAAACCTTTGGTGTCGGGGTTGCCACCATCGGGGAGGGAATTGTGATGGACGGAGAGGGCGAGGGTGGGTTCGAGGTTGTCGATGATGGTTTGACGATCGCTCAATTCGATGAATTTGTCTGCTTCCCGCGTTAGGTATACTGACGCACCGCGCATCGATAGCTCGTTGGCTAAGAGTTTTGCCGCGTAGAGATTGGCATCTTTCTCGGTGGCTCCATTTGGCCCGACTGCGCCAGAATCTTTACCACCGTGGCCGGGGTCTAATAAGATCTTGGTGCCAGCAAGGGGTTTGCTGAGATCGCCTTTATTGAGTTTGGGCGGGTGACGGAGAGATAACACCAGGTTGCTACCTTGGTATCTGAGCTTATAACCCCACTGTTGTTTGGATTTGAGGTTAAAGACATATTGCACCACGCCAGGGCTAGTTTGCTTCCAATCTAGACGCGAAACAGTGGGATTATCGTTGAAGCGGATAATGTCAGTTTGCGCGGTGGTATTGTACAGCGTCAGGGTGAGGGTATTGGTGCCTTGTTCGAGGGTAACTGGCACGGGGACTTGGAGCGGAATTGTCACGTCGGTGGCTCCGTCCCGTTCTTTGCTCGTGACGCTCTTGACGATCGTTTTGGGCGGGATAGTCGCGCCAGTAGTAATTTTGACTTGCTCGGCCAAAATCCACGCCCCATAATCGAGCCGTACCCAGTTGACTTGCTTGCCGTTGTTACTGCCAGTCTGACGAGCGGTAATCGCGGCTCTGGTGCCCTTCGGGAGGGGTGTCAGGCGACTAAAATCCGAACCGGCACCCGTGCGGACGATGCCACCTTCGACGATGACTTCGGCAATATCTAAGTTGGTGGGGGAGAGGATCTGGACTTTGCCAGGAGCGGCTTGGGAGACAGTCGTGGGGGGATTGCCCACTTCGAGTTTATAGGTAGGATTGCCCAAATCGGCCGCAGCAGAAGCGATCGCACAGCCTAAGTACTGTCCCGACCATACTCTCTGGTAAGGCTTGAAATACGAGAAAAACCCAAGGAGCCATTGCAAAGTCCAATTAGAATGCTGAGTCCCAACATAGCCGGCCAATCAAAGTGACCAAACACTATTAAAAAATAAGATAAAACAGAAAGTCCTGCACAGGCTG
>NZ_JANPGM010000385.1:0-8561 GCF_031423935.1 Chamaesiphon sp. VAR_69_metabat_338 | reverse complement strand
CTGATATCTACTCCGATGAGTACTTGCGGAGTGCCACCGATGGTAGCGTAAAGATTGCCGGGGCCACAGCCGATATCGATCGCGATTTTACCATCCCAACTACCGTAAGCGCAGAGCGCAGGCTCCGCCAACGCGCAGCGTCGGCTCTGCCGAATCGCCGCTCGCCAACGTTCGCCGAAGGCTGGGCTACAATTTTCTGTTTGCAAGTACTTGTCTCGATACGATTCATGCCCAAAAAAATCGGCATTAGCCCGCATCCCCTGAGTCCAATTTGAGACTTGACTCGTGGGAATGCCGCCCGCATCCCAATTAATTTCGGCATTGAAACTCAGATTTCGTAAGATTTGCTCGTGTTCGGGAAGAATCATTACGCTTGCCTGCCTAAATATTATTGTTCTCGAAATCTTTACCTGACTAATTTAAGTACTCCATTCCCAGTGTGAACATAAACATCTGGAGTGGATAGTCGATCGTCGATCGCGTAACTCCTACGGAGTGTCGTAGCTCGGTGCCCTTGTCACCCTGCTACTTGGATTAAGATGCGATCGATTTGTTTGGCGATCCCCACGAGGTCAAAGCGTTGACTGGCTTGGATTCGCGCTGTGGTGGCGATCTCCTGTGCCAGCTCGGGTCGATCGGCGCATTGCTGAATAACTGCTGCTAGTTTCACAGGATCGCCAGGTGTTACGAGCCAGCCAGTTTCCCCATCTGTCACCAATTCCATCGCGCCGCCTGCCGCTGCTGCTACCACGGGAGTACCGCACAACATGGCCTCGACGATGACTCGTCCAAATGGTTCGGGTGCGGTGGAAGTATGTGCTACCAAGTCGCATCCGGCCATCAGTGCGACGACATCCGATCGAAAGCCGACAAACCGCACTCGATTTTCGAGGTTTAAGTCTTTAACCTGTTGCTGTAGTTGGGTTACATAGTCTCGTTCGCCAAATAAAGCATCACCAACGAAAATGGCACTTACAGATTCGGGACAATGAGTGAGTGCTGCTATTAATAAATGTTGTCCTTTCCAGGGCGCAAGCCGACTAAAGTGCCCGACGACAAAATCTCGATCGGTAAACCCTAATGCCTGTCGAGTCGGCTGGCGTTGCGACGCGTCTCGATAACTAGCGAGATTGAAGCCATTATAGACAACTTGGGTGAGTTTTGCCTGACCGCCAGCGGCAATAAAAGCTGACTGACTGGCTAGAGAATTGGCGATCGCAACCGATGCAAACCGATTTGTCAGCGTCACGGCAATCCATTGATTGATCTTGCTGAAATGCTCTAGCGACAAGATGTCATGCAGGTGAAAAACTAAGGGACGCCGACTTAAGACGCTAGCTATTGCGCCGATGACTAGAGCTTTGAGCGTATTGGCATAGATTAAATCATACTCGCGGCTCAGTCGCGCAACGGCGATCGCCAGTGGGATCGACTGTCCGATCTTAGACAAGCCTTGGAGAATATTGCTATCTTTGCGGACATCAATCGAACTCGCTAATACTTTGACTGGAATCTGTGCCTCCTCCAGCATGGTGCGAAACGAGCCATCTGCCAATAAACAGACTAAGCAGCGATCTCGATATGCCCGAACAAGATCCAGCAAGCACAGTTCTGCGCCCCCAGGTTTACCGCTTTGGTCGAGGAACAGCATCTTCATAGTTTCGCAGCATCAGGCTTACCGCTGCGATCGAGTCCCAAAATTTTCATCGGCATTGACATACTGCCACTAGCGATTTTCTTTTGTATGTTATCGCAATTCCTGTAATTGGAGCAGCCGCATCGACATCGACATCAGTCGATCGATTCTTCTCGATCGAGCGATTGATGTTTGAATTCAGTCAATGGTGATACGGATATTGTGGGCAGTAGAGAGTTTTTTGTGCATAAATCCCCCAAAAGATAGAGCCAACAGATCTGGCAACAGTATTTAATACGAAGAACATAGATTAGATTACAAAGTGTCATGATGGTTCGTTCCAAGGACACTCACCCCGAGAAACCATTGATAGAAACGGTCTATTACCCGAGCAATCAACGCTTACCTACTAACATTTGCATGACGATCGCTCGATGACAGCGATCGTTCGCGTAGCGTGCCTTCGGCAATCGAACATCGACTCCACTAGGTTAAAGTGCTACTTCAATCGATCGGACTGTCCCACAAGCTCTACGCTTGTGGGCTGAACATATTGATGCAATTTTTTCTGTTTTCGCATGAAACCACCCGGCTTTGACTCTAACTTAGGGGGTTAGAGATGCGACTGAATCATTATTAATCTCCCAAGCTTAAAATTTTTAAATGCTAGCAAACATCGAACAGCCTGGCCTCATTTTTAGTAATCGAAATTCCAACCTTTCACAGTTATTACCCAAAAAACCTTTATTCTCAAGTCAAACACTAGACTGGGCAGGGACTTTTATTGAATATCACCACCAGTCTACTTGGGAAACTCCTTACTTCTCCAGTAGTTACCATTCAATTATTGTTAATAACAGCCACCAAATGCCGATCGGGCGATGGTCTGGCGATCGTAAACTGCATCAACAGTTTAACAAAGGGGATATTACCATCTTGCCAGCCAATACCCAAAATAAGCAGAGTTGGAATCGAGAATGGGAATTTTTCTTATTGTATTTAGATCCAAAAAATATGACTCGAATTGCCTATGAATCGATCGGGATTCAATCGCTTGAAATCTTGCCCTGCTTTGCTACGCCCGATCCGCTAGTTTACCAATTTTGCTTAGAGCTAATTTCCGAACTTCGAGCGGGTGAATCGTGCTGTCATCTCTACGTCGAGCATCTGATTGCCGCCCTATCAATTCACCTGATTCGCCAATATTCCGTCAAAAATCAGTCGCTCCGAGATGCCAATGGTTTGCCCAATAGTAAGTTGCAACAAGCGATCTCGTACATTAACGAGCATCTCACCGAAAATTTGTCGCTCAAGGATATTGCCAATGTCGTGGGGATGAGTCCTTTTTACTTTACTAATTTGTTTAAGCAGTCTACGGGAATGACGGCATATCAATACGTGGTTTACCACCGGATCGAACGCGCGAAACAATTACTGCGCAAGCAAGGATTATCGATTGCTGAAGTCTCCGAACAAGTTGGGTTTAAGAGCCAGAGCCACTTTGCCAATGTTTTTCGCAAGCATACCAAGAAAACCCCAAAAATGTATCGTCTTGATACAAAGTAATTATCAAAATTGTAAACCTATGTATTTTCGCAATAATTTACTACTTTTTCGGGGAAATGTGCAAGACAGAGGCTAAATTCTTTGTAATAGTTAGGTTATGCATCAATCGCAGTCAAAAGTAAGACAGCGATAAATAACTTAGATATGCACTAGTTTTTGGCTACAATACCTCGTTCCAAAGTAATCACCTAGATGGCCGGAATCGGAATAGCGATCCACCAAATGCTGGGTTTTAGCAAAGTTACTCATCCCCACCCAAGTCTCAGCAATGATTTTAGATCGTTAACTGCCGAACGATCTAACTCAAGCTTTAATCCCGTTAATTTGTAAAAAAAGACGGGAAATTTTACAAAAGTTTGAGAGCTAACAAAATTATTTTTAAGGGAATTACTACGTGTTTAATCCAAATTGCTACACAACTCAAGGCAAAATCCGCGTTTCTCGCTCTAGTAAAGAAATTTCAATAGATTTGGCTACAAAGGATGTGTTGTCTCGGATTGACAGTCAACGAGGCGGGCTATTGACCAGTAATTATGAGTATCCCGGACGCTACAAAAAATGGGCGATTGGATTTGTAAATCCCCCGTTAGAAATTAGCACTCGCGAGCAGACATTTAGCATCAAAGCTCTCAATCAGCGCGGTCTAATCCTAATTGATTATTTGAGCGATCGGCTTGCCAACTGTCCTGCGTTAGAGATTAAAAATCAACATCTCGATCTAATTACGGGGTTTGTCAGTCCTACTACTCAAGTCTTCACCGAAGAAGACCGCAGCAAACAACCTTCTGTTTTTAGCTTAATTCGGGAAGTGATGTTGGCGTTTAATAGTGATGAGGATGAGTATTTAGGGTTGTATGGTGCATTTGGCTACGATTTAGTCTTTCAATTCGAGAAAATGACTAAAAAACTGCCGCGATCGACCGATGGGCGGGATTTAGTCTTATATCTTCCCGATGAATTAACGATCGTCGATTATCAGCGACAACAGGCTTTTCAGTTACAGTACGATTTTGAAATCGATGGACAGACCAATCGAGGTCTGCCACGAACGGGGGAATATATCGATTATCGCGGCCAACAGTTAGAGTTAACCAAAACCGCCGATCATCTCCCTGGAGAATATGCAGCGAAAGTAGAAACAGCCTTAGATTATTTTCGGCGCGGGGATTTATTCGAGGTAGTTACCAGTCAAAGTTTTTTTGAAAGTTACGATCTTCCGCCCACTGCTCTATTTGAGACTTTACAAAAAATTAATCCCAGTCCCTTCAGTTTTATCCTCAATTTAGGGGGAGAATATATCGTCGGTGCTTCGCCAGAAATGTTCGTGCGAGTAGAAGATCGCCGCGTCGAAACCTGTCCGATTAGCGGTACGATTCGGCGGGGCAGCAACGCGATCGAAGATGCATCAAATATTTTAGAGTTACTCAATTCTCGCAAAGATGAATCTGAGTTAACCATGTGTACTGATGTCGATCGCAATGATAAATCGCGGATTTGTGAGCCTGGTTCCGTGCGAGTACTCAGTCGGCGGCAGATCGAACTATACAGTCATTTAATCCACACAGTCGATCACGTTGAAGGCATATTACGCCCGGAATTTGATGCCATCGATGCCTTTTTATCCCATTTGTGGGCAGTTACCGTCACTGGCGCACCCAAAAAAGCCGCGATGGAGTTTCTCGAACAGCACGAACGCAGTGCTCGACAGTGGTATGGCGGAGCTGTTGGTTATTTGACCTTTAAAGGGGATCTGAATACCGGATTAATCTTGCGAACTGTGGAGTTGAAAGATTCGATCGCTCAAGTTCGCGTCGGCGCAACACTGCTCTATGATTCTATTCCCGCAGCAGAAGAAGCAGAAACCCTGTTAAAAGGGGCAGCGGCATTCCAAACGCTCAAATCTGCTCGGATTTCATCCGCTCAAAAAAATCTGCACGCGGTAATTGAAACTCATCCAGCGATCAAAGATTTGCATGCGGTGGTCGAACATCATCCAGCCATTACCCGAGTTCAGCGGCGAGTGCTGTTAATTGATTATGAAGATTCTTTCGTTCACACCCTGGCTAATTATATTCGTCAGTGCGGTGTCACGGTCACGACCTTGCGGCACGGTTTTAGTGAGGAAGTTTTCGACAGGCTTCAGCCAGATTTAGTGGTACTGTCGCCTGGGCCGGGTAAACCAAGCGAGTTTGGGATAACTCCAACGATTCAAGCTTGTGTGAAACGACAAATTCCGATTTTCGGTGTGTGCTTGGGATTACAGAGCATTGTCGAAGCTTACGGTGGAGAGTTAGGAGTTCTCGATTATCCTCAACACGGTAAGCCCTCTCGAATTCGGGTTACTGCGCCCGAGTCAGTTTTATTCCAAGGCTTACCTACTGGTTTTAATGCGGGTCGTTACCATTCTCTGTATGCGATTCCCGATCGCTTGCCTTCACAACTGCAAGTCACGGCAGTTACTGAAGACGGCACGATTATGGCGATCGAACATCAAAGTCTACCGATTGCGGGAGTTCAATTCCATCCTGAATCGATTATGACACTGACGGGAGATGTGGGTCTGGGCATTATTAAAAATGTCATCGATGCTTATACTAATCCAGTTGTATTTAAGGAAGTTCAAACTTTAACAAGTTCTAAATCTCTTCAAGAGTTATCCCGAAGCTGAGCAAATCAAAAATAATGCTGAAATCTGTTAAATCGCACAATTTTCTGGAAGATATCTTCAGCTATAAGCAAGAAGAAGTAGTGCAATTAAAACAGTACTATAATCTAAAAGATCTCCAAAGTCAAGCTAAAAAAGCCAGTTCTTGTCATAATTTCCAGCAAGCTTTACAGCAAAGTAACTACCAGCCCAGTTTAATTGCTGAAGTAAAAAAAGCATCACCCAGTCGCGGCATTATTCGGGCAGATTTCGATCCAGTAGCGATCGCTCAAGCTTACCAACGTGCTGGCGCAACTTGTCTATCTGTCCTCACAGATACCCGTTTTTTCCAGGGCAGTTTTGAAAATTTACAGCGGATTCGGCAAGCAGTCGAGCTGCCGCTGTTGTGTAAAGAGTTCATTATCGATCCCATTCAAATTTATCTCGCGCGGTTGGCAGGTGCCGATGCCGTTTTATTAATTGCAGCGATGCTGAGTGTGGAAAAATTGGGCGAACTGCTCTGTTTAATTCAAGAGTTAGGGATGGAAGCCTTAGTCGAGGTACACGATCTAGCCGAACTCGATCGGATGTTGTCATTACCCTCTTTACGTTTAGTTGGGATTAATAACCGCAATCTCGCAACTTTTAATGTCGATTTAGCCACCACTCAAACTGTATTAGCCGATCGGATTGATGTCCTCAAAAATCGGGGAATTACCGCGATTAGTGAGTCGGGACTGAGCGATCGATCGCAGTTAGATCGAGTAGTTTCGTGGGGTGTAGATGCGGTGTTGGTGGGAGAATCTTTGGTCAAACAACCAGATATCGAACGCGCGGTTCGTTGTTTGATGACTGGCGAGGGTTAATGGTTTAATTGCTACGTTTCTAGTGGGCAGATCCCCCTAAATCCCCCTTAAAAAGGGGGACTAAGAGTCCGGATCCCCCCTTTTTAAGGGGGGCTAGGGGGGATCTTCTAGGGCTTACGATTGATACCCTTGTACTTTTCAAACATCCTCTGAACTCTTCAAACTATTGACGGCTTATACCAATTCTCTATTTATCGATCGATTTTAGAGTTCGATCGATCGGTAATCTTCTATCAAACTAAATAATTATGACTGCCTCAGTTTCTACTCGTTTTGAATCGTTAAAGTCAACGAAAAATTCTGTCAATTCCTGTGGATTCATTCCATTTATTATGGCAGGAGATCCGGATCTAGAGACTACGGCACGCGCCCTCAAGGTTCTCGATCGGTGTGGAGCGAGTGCGATCGAATTAGGGGTTCCTTACTCCGATCCATTGGCGGATGGGCCAGTTATTCAAGCTGCGGCGACACGCGCCTTAGAACGAGGAATTAAGTTTGACTCGATTTTAGCCATGCTTGCTAAAGTGACTCCCCAACTAAATGCGCCGTTGATTTTGTTTACTTATTACAATCCCATTTTATATCGGGGGATTGAGTGCTTTTTAGACCAAATTGCCGCAGTCGGAGTTCGAGGCTTAATCGTGCCCGATCTACCCTTAGAAGAATCCCAATTACTAATCGACGCAGCGGCAAAAGTCGGCATCGAATTGACATTACTGGTTGCTCCCACTAGTCCACCCGAACGTATTAAAGCGATCGCTACTGCTTCGAGTGGCTTTATTTATCTTGTCAGCGCGATCGGCGTAACGGGGATGCGCGCTCAAGTTTCTGAGCAGGTTTATCCCTTACTGCAACAAATTCGCCAAGTCACTGATAAACCGATCGGGATTGGGTTTGGAATTTCCAGTCCCGAACAAGTAACGCAAATGAAGGAATGGGGTGCTAATGCCATCATTGTCGGCAGTGCTTGTGTCAATGCTTTGGCGAGTGGAACGCCGGAGGAAGGATTGATCGCACTCGAAGATTTGTGTGGTGCGTTTCAAGCGGCTCTGGCTGATTAGGGTTCGATGGACATTGGTGGGAATCCCCCTAAATCCCCCTTAAAAAGGGGGACTTTAAAGCACCCTTTCCAAGGGGGTTGGGGGATTTACCCACTATAAACGAAGCCCATCCGACTTTTCAGACATCCTTTTTTTACTACTCATTCGCAATAATTTACTCTTCACACCATGATTAGCAAAGCTCCCGCTCCAATGTTTATCGAAGTTCAGCAACCAGATCGGCTCGGTCGGTTTGGACGATTTGGCGGTCAATACGTCCCCGAAACCCTGATGCCTGCCTTGCAGGATTTGGATCGGGTTCACCAACAATATATCAACGAGCCAACCTTTCAAGCTGAGTTAAACCATTTACTCAAGGATTATGTCGGTCGTGCCACGCCCTTATATTTGGCCGAACGCTTAACCGCACATCATGCCAAAGCAGATGGCAGTGGTGCCCAAATTTATCTCAAACGGGAAGACTTAAACCATACGGGTGCCCACAAAATTAACAATGCTCTCGGTCAAGCCCTCCTGGCTAAACGGATGGGCAAACGGCGGATTATCGCGGAAACCGGAGCCGGACAGCATGGAGTGGCCACCGCGACAGTGTGCGCTTTATTTGGCTTAGAATGCATCATTTACATGGGAGTTCAGGATATTCAACGTCAATCTTTGAATGTGTTTCGGATGAAATTAATGGGGGCTGAAGTGCGCCCAGTATCGTCGGGAACTGCGACCCTCAAAGATGCTACTTCTGAAGCGATTCGCGATTGGGTGACGAATGTCGAGACAACTTACTATATTTT
>NZ_JANPGM010000384.1:0-3145 GCF_031423935.1 Chamaesiphon sp. VAR_69_metabat_338 | reverse complement strand
GACTTCGGGCATGTGGTTTTCGACGGCTTCGATCATCACTTGATGCTGGAGTTCGGGGCGCGCGACTTGCATGCGTCTGGCTCTACCGATCGCCGAATGCGGGATATCGCCATCGCCAGCAATTTCGTTACTAGTATCGATGATGACGACACGTTTGCCTAGCTCGTCGGCCAACACGCGGGCAATCTCCCGCAGGGCGGTGGTTTTGCCCACACCAGGACGACCCAACATCAGGATCGATTGACCCGTTTCTACCAGATCGCGAATCATATTAATCGTGCCATAGACGGCGCGACCCACGCGACAAGTCAGCCCGATAATTTCGTCCGTGCGATTGCGGATACAGCTAATCCGATGTAGCGTCCGCTCGATACCCGCCCGATTGTCACCGCTAAACGCGCCAATGCGATCGACGCAATGCTCGATATCTGCTCTAGTAACTGTGACCTCACTGAGATATTCTGCCCCTTGGGCAAATCTTGCCTCGGGATAACGCCCCAAATCCATTACTACTTCGATCAGTACGCTCAGTTGCGGATGTCTCTCCAAACTCAGCCGTATCGGTTCCGGTAACACTGCCAATAATTGGCTCAGGTCATCGGTAACTTGCATTCTGCCCAAACTTAAGTTTTCGTCCATTACGGATTATTATTGGTGATTTTTTCTTGTTTCTGGCTGAGAGTTTCGATCGCAGATCTCGACTAGCCTTTTGCCGTTACCGCAACAGTATCATTTACAAAAATATGCCCAGCAGATGCACCTTTTAACTGTCCAACTAGTTCGCTGGCGATCGTCATAGCCGCAGCGAGTAAGTCGGGATGGCTCTCTAATTTCCCTGGATTGTCGGTGCGGGCATCTAATTTGTCAAGTAGCGGCGACAACAGCACGCGAGCGTAGCTGCCATAGGCCACACCGTGGACGTGTGGGTGAGTAGTTGGTGGTAAGAGTCCGCGTTCCCGTAATTTGGGCACGGTGTAGTGGTTGGTACCGCCAGCTAATTGCACGTAACCAGGGAGATTTGCTGCTAGGACTTTTTCACCCAATCTAATTGCCGCGTGAGTCGTCCCCGCGCCGATATCCCCGCTCATCGGTCTGCCATCGGTTTGCCAAATCAGCGCGAAGGGCAATGGCTGGGAAGCGTAAGTCGCCGCAATCGTAGCGTGAATCGATCGCAAGTACGCGATTAATCCATCACTATCGGGGCAACTGATTGCCAACAATTTCAGATGGTGAGCCACTGGTGCCAGGATGTCCCACAACCGCCTAAACTCATCTAAATGACCCGTCTGAGTATGAATTTCGATCGCGTCGATACCATCCTCCTGTGTGAGATAGGGGAGGATACTACTCGGCGTTGCCATGCGATCGCGCGTGGTAATCAATCCCAACGGACAGATCGGCAAGCACCGACCGCAACCATAGCACCGACTCTCGATAATACCCGCTGGCACGTTGGCGGAGCCTCTCGAAACGAGAATCGCATCTGCCGGACAAATCGACTCGCACGGACGCGGACAATCGATCGGACATTGCGCGGGGTCGAATTCTGCCTTGCGAAAATGTGGATCTACACCATCATTTAAGCTCACCATCAACCACGGATCGCCACCGGGATTGGCTATGTCTCGATTTGTTTGGGCTAATTTCTGGGCGGCTCTGATTCCATCTTTGGCAGCGGTAATTACCGCCAAGTCGGCAGCAACATCGATACAATCAGCTCCTGCTAATGTATAAGCGATCGCCAGATTGCGGATGGCTGGTAAGTGCCCAAAACTAGCACCACAGATGAGTTTAAACCATGTACCCCTAGCTAATGAATTCAAGGGTGAAGGATATAACACTAGGACTTAGATGAATTTTTTCTGACACTATTAGCTAGTGGAAATGTTGCATATGCTAGGCGAACACATTCATGACAGTCACCTCTTTACCCTAAGTTTGTCAGCGTCCTGATGTATGAATTATATCGAGATTTACTGGTGTGTGGCTAGGAATTGCGATGATATTAATTTTCTGTAACGCGAATCGCGATCGACTAAAGCGTTGAGATCCTAACTCGTTGGCGTAGCCTACCGTAGGTAATCGGTGGCGGAGCCACGCCGCGAGGTAATTGCCACCACCCACGCGAGCGGTCAAAATCAGATCGTTCGAGCAGCCAGCGATCGTGCCAATTTGAGTTCGATTTCCTGTTGCCAATTCAGTGCGGTCTATCGATCGACTTGGTAGACTGCGATCTTGCTGCGATACAATAGTGCAGTTAGGTTTGAAAGAGTCGTTCGAGATGTGGCGATCGGTAAATGATTGAATTTAGCGTTGGTAATTATAGATCCTTCAAAGATGTTGTAACTTTTAGCATGGTTGCCGCACCAATTCAGCATGAAGATGAAACGCTCGATCGCAATAATATATTTGCGATCGCTGAAGACATCAATCTATTAAAAAGTGCCGCCATCTATGGTGCCAATGCCAGCGGCAAAAGTAATTTGGTTAGAGCGATCTCCTTCATGAGGAGTTTCGTGATTAACTCTGCTGTAGGTAGAAGAGTAAAAGATCCGATCGATACAGAAGTTCACAAATTAAGCAAAGACACTGAAACTGAACCATCATATTTTGAAATTATATTTGCAAGTAGTACCGCAAGATATCGTTATGGCTTTGAGGTCGATCGAGATCGTGTCAAATCTGAATGGTTATATCAGAACTTGGGTGATGAAGAATCTGAGCTGTTCTCACGAGATCGACAGGATATTAACGTGTCAGGAAATTTTCCAGAAGGACAAGAATTAATTAAAAGAACAAGATCTGACGCTCTATTCTTATCTGTTGCAGCTCAATTCAATGGCGACATAGCTATTTACGTCACGCACTTGTTTTCTAGACTGCATGTCATTTCTAATGCACATGATGAATTTCTATGGAAAGGTCTGAGTGACCATATTATGCTTGAAGAGCATGACAGTAAAAAACATTTAATAGATCTGGTTAAAGGATTAGATCTTGGCATCGAAGATATTGAATTATCACGCACGTCAACCGATCCTGAAGAAAATTCATTTAAACATGAAATTCAAACTGCTCATTACAAGTATGACAGCAATCATAAACAACTATCATTAGAACATTTCAATCTTGGAGAAGAATCTGA
>NZ_JANPGM010000383.1:0-3899 GCF_031423935.1 Chamaesiphon sp. VAR_69_metabat_338 | reverse complement strand
TTTGTCAATCCCAGCTACGATCGAGACTTAGATATCGCACATAGCATTACACCAGCCGCCGTTCAATTCGCCCTAGAGCAGCATCCCGATGCCAAGGCTGTGATGATGGTCTATCCGACTTATTACGGCGTAGGTGGCGATCTGGGTGCCATTGCGGAGATCGTGCATAGCTACGATCTGCCGTTATTGATAGATGAAGCGCATGGCGCGCATTTTGGCTTTCATCCCGATCTCCCGCAGTCGGCATTGAGTCTCGGTGCCGATCTGAGCGTACAATCGACGCATAAATTATTGGGTGCGCTGACACAATCAGCAATGTTACATGTCAACGGGAGCCGGATCGATCGAGATCGTCTCAGCCGCTGTTTGCGATCGATTCAAACTACCAGTCCCAGTTATTTACTACTAGCTTCCCTCGATGGAGCGCGTAAGCAAATGGCGTTACATGGTAAAGAATTAATGTCACGAACGATCGAGTTAGCCAAGATCGCCAGAGCGCAGATTTCGCAGATAGAGGGACTCTCGGTAGTTGCTGTAGATGCAGCTACTACCGGCTGTTACTATTTCGACCCCACGCGATTGACAGTGACAGTTACGGGTTTAAATCTGACTGGTTTTGCTGCCGATGAAATTTTAACTGACAAGTTAGGTGTGGTTGCCGAATTGCCATCGTTGCGCCATGTGACGTTTATCATCAGCTTGGGAAATACGCAAGCTGATATCGATCGATTGGTAGCTGCATTTACCGATTTAGCGACAAATTATCGTCAAGACAGCGCGATCTCCTTACCAGTAATCGAGCCACCAGCGAGTATTTTGACTACGATGGCGATGACACCGCGCCAAGCCGATCGATCTCGTCATCTGCGGGTATCGATCGACGATGCTGTTGGTAAAATTAGTTCCGAAGCGATCTGTCCGTATCCACCCGGAATTCCGATCGTGATGCCTGGTGAAATAATTACTGCCGCTGCGCTAGACTACTTGCAACAGGTATTAGATTTAGGCGGTGAGGTTGCGGGTTGTAGCGATTTGGACTTAGCTACAATCGCGATCGTCGATTGTTAATTTAGTGCGTCGGAATGAGATCTTTAATTAACAACATCAATAATTAGTTATGACAGATAATGCACCTCAGTCGATCTCGTTAACCGGCAAAGTAGTTGCTGTGACAGGTGCCTCGGGTGCATTGGGACGGGCATTAATCGAGGAGTTATCTGTTCGAGATGCCAAAATCCTTGCCATCACCACGAATTTAACAACCATTTTTCCAGACGGTGTCACTGTTTTAGCTTGGCAGTTAGGATCGGAAGCTGAATTATTACCGCACCTGCAAGAAGTAGATATTCTCATTATCAATCATGGGATCAACGTCTATGGCGATCGCTCTTTTAGTGCAATTAGCAAGTCATTTGAAGTTAATACTTTTTCGGCACTTCGACTAGCAGAAATATTTTTTAGTACGGTTGCAGATGCTAAAAATCGATCGACTAAAGAACTATGGGTCAATACGAGCGAAGCCGAAGTGAATCCAGCTTTAAGTCCATTATACGAACTATCGAAACGCACCCTGGGCGACTCGATGACATTGTTGCGATTGGATGCACCCTGTATCGTGCGGAAATTAATCTTAGGCCCTTTCAAAAGTCAGCTCAATCCCTATGGTGTTATGTCAGCACCTTGGGTGGCGCGGGCAATTATCTTTCTCGCCCAGCGAGATGTGCGAAATATTATCGTCACGATTAATCCACTGACTTATCTGCTATTTCCTATTAAAGAATTCTGTCAATCTTGGTATTTTAAGCTATTTACTAAGCATGGAAATATTGCGTAGGTTTAAATCTAAGACCCCCGACTTCTTCAAGAAGTCGGGGGTCTTAATTACACGCGTCGATCTAATTACCGATATTACTAAAATAGCTATTATCTAAAATTAAATGCCGGTGGCGATCGAGTGTCATTAACCCTTTAGCTTGAAACTGAGCCATCATGCGACTGACAGTCACGCGAGTCGTCCCGATCGCGCTCGCGAGCTGTTGATGGGTAAACTTATAATTAATCCGTGTCTGAGCGTTGGGCAACGATTCACCCAGCTCATCTCGGAGCAATGATAGTAGACCTTTTAAACGTTCGATCGTATGACGGCGACCGTTGATAATCAGCAGCATTTCTGCTTGACGCATCCGCTTGGATAATTGGGGGAGCAAAAGTTGCGACAACCGCATCGAACCCTCAATTTCATCAAGTCGCAACCAGCGTAAATAGACAGGTGACAACGCGATCGCTTGATAGTCGATTGTTTCCGAGCCTTGAGTGCCAAACCAGGCTCCTGTCGCCGCCCAACCAAATAAAACTTGCTCGCCATCCTCATAGTTAGCACTCAGTTGTACTAACCCCTGAGTAACTTGCCACACCCCCTCTGGAAACAAGGGGATTTCATCGCCTTTGGTGTGGAAATATAGCCGCTTACTGAGTACCGAAGGCTGTTGTTGCTGTTGTGTTGAGTAATCTAGGTCTGTACTTTGAACGATCGACAGCATAATTTTCGCTCCAAAATCTGAATTCAGATTACTCGGTCAAGGTAAAATCGAGGTAATGGAGAGATTAAGGCTAGTTAGGAATTGATAATTAATAGTTGATAATTGATAATTAAGACAGATGTCCTTAAGCCCTTAGCCCCGATCGTATGCTACTTGCCGAAAAATCTACAGAACGTAACTGGACTCCGATTATTGCACAACTAACAGCAGTCGTCGGTATCAAAGGCATCATTCAGCGGCGAGAAGAATTAATTACTTATGAGTGCGATGGCTTGACTAGCTATCGCGAACGTCCTGCGTTGGTGATTTTGCCTAAGACGACTGAGCAAGTCGCAGCGGCGGTAAAAATTTGCGATGAAAATAACGTAGCTTGGATCGCTCGGGGAGCGGGGACTGGTTTATCGGGTGGCGCGTTACCTGTGGAAAATTGCGTGTTAATCGTCACGGCATTGATGAATCAGATCCTCAAAGTAGATCTAGAGAATCAACGCGTCGTCGTCCAACCTGGCGTTATTAATAATTGGGTGACTCAAGCCGTCAGTGGCGGCGGCTTTTATTATGCGCCCGATCCTTCCAGTCAGATTATCTGTTCGATCGGTGGTAATATTGCCGAAAATTCTGGCGGCGTTCACTGTCTCAAATATGGCGTGACTACCAACCATGTCCTCGGCTTAAAAGTCGTTATTCCCAGCGGCGATATCGTCGATCTCGGTGGGGAAATTGCTGAAATGCCAGGATACGATCTGACGGGTTTATTCGTCGGATCCGAAGGCACCCTCGGCATCGCCACCGAAGTCACCCTCAAAATCCTCAAAACGCCCGCATCAATCTGTGTCCTGCTAGCAGATTTTGCTAGCGTTGAAGCGGCTGGCAGCGCAGTTTCCGGCATCATCGGCGCGGGTATCATCCCCGCAGGGATCGAGATGATGGACAACTTCAGCATCAATGCTGTCGAAGATGTCGTTGCCACCAAATGTTATCCTCGCGATGCCGTCGCCATCCTCCTCGTCGAAATCGACGGCTCGGCAGTAGAAGTCGCCACCAATCAAGCCCGCATTGCGGAAATTTGCCGCGAGAATGGGGCGCGCGACATTACCGTTGCTACCGAGCCAGAAGAACGGTTGCGGCTGTGGAAGGGGCGTAAAGCCGCCTTTGCTGCGATGGGCAAAATCAGCCCCAATTATTATGTACAGGATGGGGTAATTCCCCGCACGCAACTATCCTACGTACTCCAAGAAATCGAGAAACTAGGCACAAAATACGGGTACGATGTTGCGAATGTCTTCCATGCTGGTGATGGCAATCTCCACCCCTTAATTTTGTACAACAATGCTGAAGATGGCGCGTTAGAGCAAGTAG
>NZ_JANPGM010000382.1:0-2608 GCF_031423935.1 Chamaesiphon sp. VAR_69_metabat_338 | reverse complement strand
CCGGAATAGCAGACCATCTGTTGTTAATGGCGCGACATTATCTGAACGAACTCGGCCTTGATTTGTAATTTTGCTACCACTGAGCCATGCCGTTGCTTTATCCCTCCACTGTGGATCGTCAACTACGGCAGGTATGATTTTTACACATGAAAGATAGTCGTTTTGAAACTTGACAAGAAATATCTGCGCTTTATCGAGTATTGCCTGCTCTGTATTTCCTAGCCCTTCTAAGAGTTGAGCATAAAGTGAAAAAGGAACGTGCAAATAAAGCGTGTAGCTTGTTGTGCCACCGTTCCAATCGTCGTAGCCTGTTTCAACAATTTCGGGTGTCGAGTAAGTTAAAACTGCAACCTCTTTGGCGGCAGCATCTGCTATGAATAAGCACGCTAATGTACCGAGAATTGCTTCAGGGTCAGCGAAGAAACGACTCTGCATGTTTTGGCTCATAACTGCTAACTATTTATTATGCGGAAACTTTCCGTCTATTCCCTAAATTTTATTCGATGGCAATGCTTCGATCGTGACAGAACCGCCTTCTATTGCCTGAATCCGTAAATCATAGCCTCGCAACAATTGCATCCCAATCAGAGGCATGGTTTCTGACTCATTAATGTCAATCGTGCGATATTGCCCATCCCAGATTACAACCGCAATATAAACTTCAAAAATACAGGAAGTTCCATCTCCCAATGTTGCGACATCGCGCCCCTTCCAAATTAGATCTAGAGACTCGATTGTACTAAATGGGAGAGTTAGAAAGCCCGAAAACCCCGTGTCAATTACTGCATCAACGAGTTGAGTTCTAGTATCATTCTTCACCACGATTGGCAGAATTGCCTCGCAACTCTGATTTACCACGCCATGTATCATACGGATTTTTTTAGACTCCGCGCCCCAAAATGGTAAACTGCCTGATGTCCAATGCGGATAAACCATGTTTGAGCATCGGGGACTCTGCTAAGAAGATGCTCTGATGCGGTTACAATACTGTCGGCGATTTCAAAGGCTCCGGTTTCGATATCTATCGCCACAATTTTGCCATGATTACCTTCTTCAACTTGCGATCGAATCTGTGAATCATAAAGTGCATCACCGCGCTGGGCAAACTCTTCCTTGCTATATCGGGGCTGTCGGATTGCCATAGATTTGACTTTATTTCCACGCTGCTTCTACATTTTAACTCGATCGCGGAGCGTCCGCTTTGCAGAATCGGTAGCGATGTTAAGGTGGTAAGTATCGGATTTGCTTTGAGCGGTCAGAATCTGAGGCACAAGCAGTAGAAATAGTTGATTATCACTAATTTGGAGAACGTCATCATGGTTCGTATTCCCACAAATCGTCCGCCGACTCATCCAGGCGAAATGCTGCTGACCGAATTTTTGGAACCTTTGGGCTTAACCCAAAAACATTTGGCGGACAGTATTCATGTCCCATATCAACGGATTAACGAAATTATCAATGGCAAACGTGGTGTCACCCCCAGTACCGCCCTGCGACTAGCGAAGTTTTTTGGTGTCTCTAATGACTTCTGGTTGAATTTGCAGTTGCGATGGGATCTGTATCATGTCCAAAAACAAGAAGGGGAATCGATTACCTATGGTAGGCTACGCCAACGAACAAATTCAAGTTTTTAGCAAAGCTTCCTGATTTTGAATACTCATAAGGGATGAACCATGACTTCTTTTAGTGTTAAATCATCTAGTTCCGAACCAGAGAGCATCGAACATTTGAATCCAGTCGCCGCACGGATGATGTTAGCCGCATTCCCGACTCACGTTCGAGAGGCGTTTGAACGACGAGCCAAGGAAATCGATTATCCAATCGAAGCGGTTTTAGAAATGGCAATCGCGGGTTTTCTCGTTCGCGTAGCGTCCGCTTTGCGGAATCGAGAAGCTTTAAGTTTTATAGACTGTCAACCGCGCTACTAAGTTTATTGATATGGGGTGGACACTGACAACCAGCTAGGTTTCAGGAATTTCTGGGACTCAGATTATAGCAGCATTGCAATTTCTACATAGCCAAAATATAGTGCTAATGCAATTAAAAATAGACTATAAAGACGAGTCAAAATTAGAGTGGGTAAATGCAGAGCCAGTTGACTTCCTAAATAGGTAAAGGGAAAAACGCCAATCGCCAACCATCCCGTCAACACCCAATCAATGTGTCCCAGAGCAGTGTGAACGATCGTTGACGGTAATGCCATCAGAGCGACAGTTGCCAGGGAAGTCGCCAAAGCAGCCCTTAGCTCTAGCCCGATGCCCAGTTGGTAGAACGGGACGAGCAGCAATCCACCACCGTTAGCTAGCAATCCATTAATTAGCCCCACCAGCGGCGAATAGTATGGAATGATGCGCCGATTTAATTGCGCCCTCGGTTCGGGCACAGCTCGACTGCGGAATTCACTCAACCCATAGGCACCCACGCCGAGAATAAACAATGCCGTTAATAGCATCAGAGTAGTTGCGGGGATAAATGCTGTGAGCCAAGCTCCAACAAGCACTCCAGGACAGCCCCACAAGCTGGTCAAGACAGCAATTCGCCAATGAATCAGGCGATCTTTTTGATAGGCGATCGCGCCTCCGATCGCGCTGGGTAACGTTAGTGGGAG
>NZ_JANPGM010000381.1:0-5867 GCF_031423935.1 Chamaesiphon sp. VAR_69_metabat_338 | reverse complement strand
GTTTTTACAACTCGCTGCGATACCCCAAGCTGCAAAATTATCTCTCTAAAAATTATGAACGATCGCGAGCAGAGTTTAGCTGCGATTGCATCCATGTTTCGAGCAATGGGGTATTTTAAGAGAGGCTTTGTTTAGTTTCCTTCGGTAGTCGTAATTATATTTATGGTAGCAGTAGCAATTCTGGCAGCGGGCAAAGGCACGCGAATGAGATCGGACTTACCCAAAGTATTACACTTACTGGGAGGACGATCGCTAGTCGAACGAGTATTAATTGGTTGTGCGGAACTTCAGCCCGAACGTCAATTGGCGATCGTTGGCTATCAGGCCGATCGCGTTAAAACCGCCATGCTCGACTATCCCGATTTGGAATTTGTCGAACAAACACAGCAACTCGGTACCGGACATGCCGTGCAGCAATTACTCCCACATCTAACGGATTTTGAAGGGGATTTACTGGTCTTAAATGGGGATGTGCCGTTATTGCGTCCTGAGACGCTCAAAGCCCTCTTGCAGACTCACCAGCAGCATCAAAATGCAGCGACGATACTCACAGCCCAAATTGCTAATCCACAGGGCTACGGGCGAGTATTTTGCGATAGTCAAAACCTCCTCCAAGAGATTGTCGAGGATCGGGATTGCACAGATCTCCAACGCCAGAATCGGCGGGTCAATGCCGGAATCTATTGTTTTAATTGGCAAAAACTCCAAGCCGTTCTACCCAAATTACAGAGCAATAACAGTCAGCAGGAATATTACATCACCGATGCGGTGAATTTCCTCTCGCCAGTGATGGTGTATGACGTACCGGACGAGCGCGAGATTATGGGGATCAACGATCGTCGTCAATTGGCGACTGCCTATGAAATTCTCCAATCGCGGATCAAAGATGATTGGATGGCGGCTGGGGTGACGATGATCGACCCCGATAGTATTACGATCGACGATACAGTGCAGATCGGTGTCGATGCGATTATCGAACCCCAAACCCATTTGCGGGGTAATACCACGATCGGTAGTGGCAGTCGGATCGGCCCTGGGAGCCTAGTAGAAAACAGCCAGATCGGCAATAATGTCACGTTTATGTATTCAGTGGCGATCGATAGCACGATCGGGGATAAAGCCAATGTCGGCCCCTTCGCGCATATTCGCCAGCAAGGTCAGATTGGTGCTGGCTGCCGCGTCGGTAACTTTGTCGAGTTGAAAAAAAGCACGCTGGGAGATAATACCAACGTCGCGCATCTGTCATATATCGGCGATGCCACTATCGGCAAACAAGTCAATATCGGTGCGGGCACGATTACGGTTAATTATGACGGTAAGTTCAAGCATCAAACTACCATTGGTGACTTTACCCGGATCGGTTCGAATAGCACCTTAGTCGCACCCCTAAATATTGGTGCTCAAGTTACTACCGCCGCTGGTTCGACGATCGTCAGCGACGTTCCCGATGACTGTCTGGCGATCGCCCGATCGCACCAGACGATCAAACCCGGCTGGCGACCCAAATGGCAGCAATCTTAACCATTCCCAAGATCGACACAAGCTGGGTCGATCGATCGACCCAGCTTTGATGGAGCTACATAATTAGCGATTGTTATGGCTTTAAAGCTAGCTAATTTAACAGCGATCGGCACCAGCAGATTGAGGAGCGACATTGGCGATCGCGCCAACACAATTAACGCAAAAATTAGCCCCCAGCAAACACCATAGCCATAAGGCTAAGCAGATAATCTTGACAGCTTCAACTAGTAGCGGCGACTGCTGTTGAACGATGGCTGGCTGCGGAGATGCGACGATTGGCGGTGTTGGATTGGCGAGCGGCCAGATCGATTCCCAGTCGAGATCGAGATTGAGGGTCGATCCACCAAATCCATTACCAGTGGGCAAGGATTGACATATTGGTAGATTGCTAATGAATAAAGACGGTTTAGAATGACGAGGTTGGAGCATAGTTAACTAACAGCAATCGACAATAAATCGGGGTGGGATAGCTGGTGAGGTCGATCGGTAAGACATTCTGGATCGACCTAGCACTGATGTTGAAACGATCGAACCGATCCGGTAAGGAGTGGCTAGCTCTGGCCGCAGCCTTAGAGTCCGCACGATCGACAGGCAACCTTTACTACAGCAATCGCTGTGAATTAGATATTGCCAAAACTGCACCCCGATCGCCAAAAGACAGTACTCTAATGCATTTTTAGTCTAATCGAAACTTGTACAAATATTAATCCGAAAATCCCCCGATCTGTCAATATATATTTCGATCTTGTGTCGGTATTTACACTGAGTCAAGTCCCATCTACTACCAAATCGATCGATCGAGCTGCAAGTCGATTTTTTGAAATCTCGCGTCAAAATTACTCGAACGCTTGTGCAGCCTAGAATTTATCGATCGATCTGACGATCGTGAAACCATGATTTTGTAGGGATTAATTAGATCCGATCTCCGCTGAACTTCTCAATTTTCTTCACCCCGAACTCAATGAATCGTAGCTTCTGGATTATTTCCATTATTAATTTCATCAACTCTCTGAGTTTTACGATCCTCATTCCGACCATTTATCAGTATGGCCGTCAGTTTCATCTCAGTAACTTTGAAACCAGTTTTCTGTTTGCCATCTTTTCGATCGCGCAATTTTTTGCAACTCCAATTATCGGCAAATTATCCGATCGCTTTGGTCGCAGACCGTTACTGATTATTAGTTTATTCGGCACGGTTGTTGGCAATCTGTTAGCAGGCACCGCGCCTAATGCTACGGTGTTATTTTTAGCGCGGTTCCTCGATGGCATCACTGGCGGAAATATCTCGGTAGCGCAAGCCGTAATTTCCGATGTCACCACACCAGAAAATCGCGCTAAAGGGTTTGGAATCTTCGGTGCCTCTTTGGGTTTGGGATTTATTATGGGGCCAGTTTTGAGTTTGATCGCTCAACAAAGATCGCTAGGCACAGCATTTTTAGTGTCCGCTGCTGTTGCGGCGATCGCCTTAATCTTGACGATCTTTTTTCTGCCAGAAACATTGCCAGTCAGAGAACACACCGATACGAATATCTTCGATCTGGGCTTGCGAGATTTGATTAAAGGATTGACTTTTCCCAGGTTGGGAATTTTGTTTATCATCAATCTCTGTGTCGGTACGACATTTACGTTATTCACTTTTGCTTTTCAGCCCTATTACTTAAAAGTTTTACACCAAGATAATAATTCACTCACTTTATTATTTCTCGCAATTGGAGTGGTAGGTGTTGTCGTCCAAGTTCAAGGCGTAAAAATCTTGACTAAATACCTCACCCTAGTCAAGATTTTATTTTTAGGCTTATTCTTTCGGAGTTTATCTTTCGTCTTAATGCCGATCGTTCCCGACATTCATTTTTTCCTGATTGCCGCTATGCTGTTCTCATTGTTCAATTCGCTAGTCCAGCCGATGATTAGCACCTTAATTTCTTTAAATACTAGCCCCGAAGAACAGGGGAAAATGTCAGGATTGAATGCTTCCTATTTAAGTGCGGCTAATGGCATCGGGCCGATTATTGCTGGACTGATGGTAGACCAGCAGAATCTCACAACTTATGGATACCCACTATATGTCGCTGGTATTTTCACATTTATCGTCTTATTTTTTGCCATTCGCAATCGCAGTAAATTTACGCCCAGACTCACTCAACCTACTATTTAAATAACAAATCCAGCTTATGCGAACTTCTTTTGCAATCGACATCCTTTGCCCTCACCCCCAACCCCTCTGTCTTGACCGAAACGCACGCTGTAGGCGAGCGGAGCGAGACGTGTCGCTAGACGGAAACCTCAGCGCGATTTCGGTCGCTCCCAAGTTTGGG
Organism: Chamaesiphon sp. VAR_69_metabat_338; assembly: GCF_031423935.1. Taxonomy (NCBI): domain Bacteria; kingdom Bacillati; phylum Cyanobacteriota; class Cyanophyceae; order Gomontiellales; family Chamaesiphonaceae; genus Chamaesiphon; species Chamaesiphon sp. VAR_69_metabat_338. The sequence continues at coordinate 2,031 of NZ_JANPGM010000381.1, read as the reverse complement.
AGAGGGGAGCCAGAGCCGGAGGCGAGGGCGGGGTGAGGGCAAGATAGTAGGTTTTGTAAAGTGGATTTAGTATAAATGGCATTTCTATTCCTGAGTCGAAGTTCGTAACTGTAAGTAGACTAAGCCAGCGGTAAAAGCGAGTAGCACCATCGCCGCTGCTGCGGCATAACCAAAATCAAATTGAGCGAAAGCTCGATCGTAAATATAGTAAACCAGTAAATTGGTAGAATTTAGGGGGCCGCCACCCGTAATTACATAGACTTGCTCGAAACTTTTGAGCGTAAAAATGGTCGTCGTAATCGCCGCAAACACGATTGTCGATCGCATCCCCGGCCAAGTAATATACCAAAACTGTTGCCATCGATCGGCACCATCGAGTTCGGCAGCTTCATAACGATTGCTAGGAATCGCTTGCAGTCCCGCTAAAAACACGACTAAATTAAAGCCGATTTGCTTCCACACGCTTAAGACAATAATTACTGGCATCGCCCAAAACGAATCACTCAACCAGGCAATCTTTTCGATTCCCCAATTCCCAATTAATGAGTTAATCGCCCCATCGAATTGAAATAACCACCGAAAGCCCAATCCCGCAGCTACTAAAGACACGATCGACGGAATAAAATAAATCGTCCGCAAAATGCCCACACCAGGTAAATTGCGATTGAGTAATACCGCCAAACCCAACGGAATCGCGATACTTGGCATTACCGTCCCGATCGTGAAATAAAGCGTATTGCCAATCACTTGCCAAAAATCTGGCGTGAGTAACAAGCGTAAGTAATTTCTCACCCCCACCCAATGCACGCCTGCTCTGGTAAAACTGCCCCCAGTGAAACTCAAGTACCCCAGATATATAATCGGGAACGCTAAGAAAACGCCCAAGATTAGTAACGCTGGTAGTAAAAAGATGCCAGCCGCGACTTCCTCGCGATCGATCGCCACCGCTAAACGCTCGGAAAAAGGCTGCTCGGATGCGGATTTACGGACAGTAGTCATAAGTGAACTTTAGCGTGGCTAGAGTGGGGTATGAAAGACTAGGGAAGATTGCGGGGAGCGGGGGGCGGGGGGCGGGCAGGGAAGAATCCAAAATCGAGTTATGGTTAATATTAACCTAATCGCTAAGAGTAACCGATCGCCTGTGGACGGATTTATCAACCTCAAGAAATTACCCAACTGGACATCTCACGATTGTGTAGCCAAAGTGCGGCGGATTTTGCAGACCAAAAAAGTCGGACATGGCGGCACCCTCGATCCAGCCGCAGTTGGCGTGCTCCCGATCGCGATCGGTAAAGCTACTCGACTATTAGAATATTTACCTGAGGGTAAAGCCTATCGAGCGGTCATTCGATTGGGCATCCAAACGACAACTGACGATCTCGAAGGCGAGATAATTTATTCCCAACCTATCCCCGATCTAACGATCGATCTCATCCAATCGGTACTTACTGAATTCATTGGCGAGATCGTCCAAACGCCGCCGATGTATAGTGCGATTCAAGTCAACGGACAACGGCTGTACAAGCTCGCCCGCGCTGGCGAAGTTATTGACGTGCCGACGCGCCAAGTCACGATTCACAGTATCGACATTCTCAACTGGACGCCTGGAGATTTTCCCGAAGTCGAAGTCCAGATTGCTTGTGGGGGCGGTACCTATATTCGCTCGATCGCCCGCGACTTGGGCGAGAAACTAGGCACTAAAGGCGTTTTGGCTTTTTTAGAACGAAATGCCAGTTGTGGCTTTAAATTGGCAGATAGCATCACTTTAGAAGAATTAGCCCAGCAGCAGGAAGCTAGTGTGTTCGTTCCCATTTCACCCGATCGCGGCTTGGCACATTTAGCGACCGTAAATTTACCAGATGAAGATCTGGTCAAATACTGGAGCCAGGGCAAACGCCTGCCAGTCTCCGAACTCACCCTTACGCCCGATCCGCTGGCTGCTAATGGTTTTGTCAAAGTCATGAGCGCGGATCTGTGCTTGGGAATTGGCGAAGTTCAATCGATCGACAACGAACGCTGGATCGTCCCGCA
>NZ_JANPGM010000380.1:0-2810 GCF_031423935.1 Chamaesiphon sp. VAR_69_metabat_338 | reverse complement strand
AGTCCGATTGCGAACAGTTTGTGGCAGACTGAGATTAACTTAAGCGATCGAATAGGCATTTGAACTCATGGTAAAACAGTTAGATCTGCTAGGTACAGACAAAATTATTCCGATCGATCTGCCATCAGAGATGCAGCGATCGTACCTAGAATACGCCATGAGTGTGATCGTGGGGCGGGCGTTGCCAGATGTGCGGGATGGACTCAAACCCGTGCATCGGCGGATTATTTATGCGATGCACGAGCTGGGATTGACACCCGACAGACCCTATCGCAAATGCGCGCGGGTCGTCGGGGATGTCTTGGGTAAATATCATCCCCACGGCGACCAATCGGTCTATGATGCCCTCGTGAGATTGGTTCAGGACTTTTCGACTCGTTATCCGCTGTTGGGCGGACACGGCAACTTTGGCTCGGTGGATAACGATCCGCCAGCGGCGATGCGGTACACCGAGACGCGGTTAGCTCCGATCGGGCATGAAGCACTCCTCAGCGAGGTTGGTACCGCAACGGTAGATTTTATCGGTAACTTTGATAATTCGCAGCAGGAGCCGACTGTTTTACCAGCCCAGCTCCCGATCTTGCTGGTGAATGGTTGCAGTGGGATTGCTGTAGGGATGGCGACGAATATTCCGCCGCACAATGTTGGCGAAGCGATCGATGGCGCGATCGCCTTAATCGACAAGCCCGATCTTCCCGATGCCAAATTGTGGGAATTGATTCCCGGCCCCGATTTTCCCACGGGTGGCGAAATCATGGGGATTGAAGGCATTCATGATGCTTATCGGACGGGTAAAGGAATTATCACCGTGCGCGGGGTATCACATGTCGAAGTTGCTAGCGAGCGCGCCAAGCTGACTAAATCTAAAAAACGCCGCGATTCGCTGATCGTCACCGAATTACCCTTTCAGGTGAATAAGGCGGCCTGGATCGAAAAAATCGCCGAACTCGTTAATGCGGGTAAAATCGACGGGATTGCCGATTTGCGCGATGAAAGCGATCGCGATGGCATGCGCGTCGTCATCGAGATCAAGCGCGATGCCGAGCCGAGTAACGTCCTCGACCAACTGTACCGTCAAACTGCGCTCCAGAGCAACTTTGGCGCGATTATGCTGGCGATCGTCGAAGGCCAACCGCGCCAATTGAGTCTCAGACAACTCCTAGAGGAATTTCTCAAGTTTCGGGAAACGACCCTCACCCGTCAGTATGGCAACGAACTAGAGCAAGCCCAGAAACGGATACATATCCTCTCCGGTATCCTGACAGCCTTAGATAACCTCGATGCGACGATCGATATCCTCCGCAATGCGCCCGACGGGACGACAGCGAAAGCGATTTTTCAAACTCGATTAAATCTGAGCGATACTCAAGCCGATGCAATTTTGGCAATGCCGTTAAGACGGTTGACTGGCATGGAAAAAACCAATCTCCAGGCCGAATTTCAGGAAGTAAATACCAAAATTAATAGCTTAAATAATCTGCTCCAAGATCGGAACGAACTGCTCAAATCACTCAAGAAAGATTTGCGATCGCTCAAGCGGAAATTCGCCGACGATCGTCGTACCAAAATCACCAAACTAGACCCACCGACGATCGACAGATCCGAACTAAATCGTCTGGCTAGAGCCAAGTCCAAAGCCACTACTGGCGATGAATCGATCGAAGATCGACCCACCGCCAAAGAGCGACGCAATCGCACCTTGCCGGCGACGCAACTGCAAATTGTCGAAGCCGAACCCAGTCAACCAACTACCGTAGAAGTTACCCATCAAGGCTATATTAGACGACTCGGTAAAACTGGAGCAAAACTCAATCCTAATAGTCAAGATTTTGTCACTAAAACTTATCAAACTAACACCGATGCAGAACTGACGGTCGTTACTAATGAGGGTAAAGCTTATCCCCTCAAAATTCGCGAGATTCCCCCCACCCTGGGGAACGATCGCGGCACGATCCTCGCCAGCCTCATTCCCGCACTCCAAGAGACGAACGAGCAGATAATTTACACCCTTTCCACCCCCAACGAAGCCGTAGAAGATCTCCAACAACTGCTGCTGCTGACCGCTGGGGGTAAAATTAAACGTATTCTCCAGCAAGAACTCAGCGGACTCACCAATCGCGGTACCACCCTGATCAAGCTGCGCGAAGACGATAAACTCCACACGATCGTCCCCCTCACCGACGAACGGGAGATTGTAATCGCCACCTCCGGCGCACGCATCCTCCGCCTCGCCCTCGCCTCCGAACAAATCCCCTTAATGGGACGCGTCTCCCAAGGCATTCAAGCCCTCAAAGTCGGAGCCAGAGAGCAAATTGTCGGTTGCGTCCCCGCCAATAGCACCGACGACCTCGTCCTAATTACCCGCCACGGTTACGCCAAACGCATCCCGATCGCTACCATCCGCATCGTCCAAACCGGCAATATGGGCACCCACGCGATGCAATTTGCGATTAAAACCGACAACCTCCTCCATCTCGGCCTCCCCACCCCCACCCTCGATCTCGTCACCACCACCCAGCGTCACGAAATCGTACCGATCGATCGCATCACCACCCACGGCAAAGAAGGCATCGGCGATCGACTCATCACCCTTGGCCCTGACGAACAGATTGCCTTTGTTAATGAAGGAATGGTGTAGAGGGGATAGGGAATAGGGGATAGGGGATAGGGGATAGTGAATTTGGACTCAAACTTCGCCTAATCCCCCGCTCCCCGCTCCCCGCTCCCCTATTCCCAATCCCCTCTACACCATTCCTTCATTAACAAAGGCAATCTGTTCGTCAGGGCCAAGGGTGATGAGTCGATCGCCG
>NZ_JANPGM010000379.1:0-2837 GCF_031423935.1 Chamaesiphon sp. VAR_69_metabat_338 | reverse complement strand
TTGTATTTATCTATGGTAACTCGCGATCGACTGGTGGCGTTGGGTTGATAACCGATTATTATGCGGGGCTACGTGAAGAGATTTTTTCATTCGACTAAATAATCGATCGACTCTCGGTTCGATCGAGCTGAGATTGCCAGCAAAAATTGCCATATTAATAATTTCGATCGCGAGATGTCTGAGTCAGTTTGGGTAATCTAAGGGCTAGTAGCGATATTTCGTCAGATCTCGCTCCCGACACAATTACCCTCACCCCGATATATGAATCAGCAACGCCCCAATACTCTGCCCCAATGTCAAAACCTCCAATCGCAGGTGGATTCGGTGCTCAATCTCCTGAAACAGGAGCCGACTCTACAAGCACGAGTAGACACCAGTGCCGTCCGCGCGTCGCTCAAAAAAGCGATCGCACCTACCTTTGAGATTGTCTTTGCTGGGGCGTTTAGTGCTGGCAAATCGATGCTGATTAATGCCCTGTTAGAGCGAGAATTGCTCTACAGTGCGGAGGGACATGCAACGGGGACAGAATGCCAAATTGCCTATGCAGAGCCAGAGCAAGAGCGGGTAGTGCTGACCTTTTTGTCTGAGGCTGAAGTTTTGAGCCAGGTGCAGTTACTAGGTAAAAAGTTAGGCTTGAATTTGCACGATCCCCAACAGGCGACCTTGCTATTACAAGAGCAGACTTTAATGGATACACTGCGCGATTCTTGTATCGCCATTATTCAGCAAGAAGGCGGTGAAAGTAAGTCCGAGCGGGCTAAACAAGCTTCAGCATTTAAGCTGCTGATTCAAGGTTTTGTTGATAATAAAAAATACATCGACAAAACTACCAATCGCACGCTCTCGATGGAGCAATTTGATTTTAAAAACCTCCAGGAAGCTGCCAGTTATGCGCGACGGGGTAGCAATAGCGCGGTACTGCGACGGGTAGAGTATTACTGTCATCATCCCCTGCTCCAAGATGGCAACGTCCTCGTCGATACCCCTGGCATCGATGCACCAGTCAAGCGGGATGCAGAGCTTACTTATACCAAGATTGAAAATCCCGACACTTCTGCCGTCGTCTGCGTGTTAAAACCTGCTGCGGCTGGGGACATGACTACCGAAGAAACCGAAATGCTCGAACGGATTCGTCAAAATCCTGGCGTTCGCGATCGTGTCTTCTACATTTTCAATCGCATCGATGAAACCTGGTACAATGCCCAACTGCGTCAGCGGCTAGATACTCTCATTGGCGAACAATTCCGCGATTCACAGCGCGTCTATAAAACCAGTGGTTTGTTAGGTTTCTGGGGTAGCCAACTCCGCCAAACCAGTGCAAGTGACAGATTTGGACTAAATTCCTTTTTTGCTGCCAGCGTCACCCCCGATGTCGAGCAGACACCCCAATTTGTAAATGAATTCAATCGCTATTGTTCGATCTCTGGTAAATTACCGATCGATCGATTTCGGGTAGATGTCCGCAGCTACGAATCGGCAACTGAAAACTACGTCAGGATTCTCGGCGAACAGGGAAGCGGCTTAGTCGAACAACTCATCAAAGATAGCGGCATCGAAGAATTTCGGACTGCCATCACGCGCTATCTAATGGAAGAAAAACGCCCGTTATTACTCGTCAATCTCGCCGACGATCTTCAGCCCATCTGTATCAATCTCCGCCGCAATTATCTCGAAAGCTGGCACTATCTCAAAGCCCAACCACAGGATGCCAATGCAATTAAAGAGCAAGAAATTCAGCTGCTGAGCAAACAGCTTAAAGATGTCGGCGACGATTTTACCCAACACATTCAAGCGATCGTCAATGAAGTAGTTGCTAGTAATACTAACGCCGCTTTCGAGGCAGATTTCACCAAACTCAAAGCCAAAATGGTCAGTCGGCTGGATGAATTGCTTACTACCTTCTCAGTCAGTCACGTCCACCAACAAGCCCAAGCCAGCCACCGCCGCAACTCAGTCGTCCCCTTAATTGGAATTTTGAGCGAAGCCTTCTACTACTTATCTAATGGTTTAGAAGAAGTCTTAGTCGCCGCCGTTGCCGAATTAGTCGCCAACTTTTTCCAACAGTTAATCACCCAAATTCAAAAGCAAGAATATTATCGCAACCTCTATCGATTACTCGGTAACGACAGCGATATCGAACAAAATCTCAAACATTTAGAAACGATCGTCTCTAGTGCCCTAATTAATGCCGCACGAGTAGAATGCGATCGCTACGTCCGCGAACGTCCTGAATTTTTCACCGAAGGTACGTCTTCACTATTCCAACTCCGCCAAACGCTCCAACAAGCCTGTCGGGGTTACGATCATTACAATATGATCGAAGCCGAACCAGCAATTCGCCAGTTACTAAAAATCGACTTTGAAGAAAAGGTGCGCGAAACGGTGATGCGATCGTTCCGCCAAGTCATCAATCAATCGCTCAACAATCAATTACTTCCGATCGCGAATATCCAAGCTGAACAAATCCTCGGTCAATACGATCGCGCCCGCGCCTATTTAGCGAAGGCATTAGAAAAAAAAGCCGAAGAAAAAATCCGTCAAAATCAACGTCAGTTAGCCGAAGTCGAACAACGGATCGGTGTTTTTAATGAGGCTGTGGAGGGGATTAATAGCTGTCTTGAAGCCATGCAATTAGACAGACATCGTTTGCCAACGTTGAGTCAGTCAGATTTATTGTTATTACCTGTTAATGATAATACTGAACCTATTGAATCTTTGGTAGAGTTGGTAGCAGTGGGGGAGAGTAATTAAGTTTTAGATTACTCGATCGATCCTTGATTGTGAGGATCGATCGAATATTACTCCTAATTCTTGGGCACTCTATAGATATATCCTGT
>NZ_JANPGM010000378.1:0-2298 GCF_031423935.1 Chamaesiphon sp. VAR_69_metabat_338 | reverse complement strand
CCTAAAGCCTAAAGCCTAAAGCCTAAAGCCTAAAGCACTCGAATAATACTAGGAATGCTAGCGATCGCGTCTAGTTTTTTAATCTCAGCTAATGCGGAGTCAAAATCGGCTTCCGAGACATCGTGGGTGACGACGACGATTTCGGCGCGATCGCCTTGGAAACCAGTTTGGACGATCGACTCGATACTGACATTATGTGCGCCAAAGCGGGTGCCTAGTTTGCCAATGACGCCAGGTACATCCATACATAAGAATCTAACGTAGAAACTGCTACGTAAGCTCGATCGAGTCGCCATCTCGCTATAGTGGCTATGACTACAGCTTAACAGGGGATTGAGCGAATTATTGGGGGAATCAATCGCCTCTTCGCGATCGGGATGGCAGTTGATGACACCGACTAGTGCCAGGAGATCGGAAACCACCGCTGAAGCCGTCGCACCAGCACCCGCACCAGGGCCGAATAGCATCACCTGACCTAATGGTTCGCCTTCGACTAAAATCGCATTGTAGACGCCATTGACAGTAGCGAGAGGACGATCTTTCGGGACGAAGGTAGGGTGGACGCGGACAGAGACTTTACCATCTTCTAATCGTTCGGCGATCGCCAGTAGTTTGATGACAAAATTGAGCTTGTCAGCATAGGCAATATCCGTCGCGCTGATTTTGCGAATCCCTTCGCAATCCACATCCTCCCGCTTAATTCTGCCGCCAAAAGCCAGCGATGCCAGAATCGCGATTTTATCACCCGCATCCAAACCATCGACATCAGCAGTCGGATCTGCCTCCGCATAGCCGAGTTTTTGGGCATCGGCGAGGATATCGGCAAATTCTCCACCCTCAGCGGTCATCCGCGTCAGGATATAGTTGGTCGTACCATTGATAATTCCCGTAACGCGGTGAATCCGATTGACACCCAAGGACTGCTTCAAGGGTTGAATCACAGGAATGCCACCACCGACAGCCGCCTCTAGCATCACATAGACACCCGCTTGATTGGCAGCAGTAAAGATTTCGTCGCCAAATTTGGCAATGACGGCTTTATTGGCAGTGACGATGTGTTTGCCATGGGCGATCGCGTCGAGTATCAAGCTCCGTGCGGGTTCGATGCCACCCATCAGCTCGACGATAATATCGATTTCGGGATCGGAGACGATCGAGTCGAGATCGGTCGTTATCACCTCCGCAGGCAGATCCACCGCACGCGGCTTATCGATCGATCTCACACCCACGCGCTGGATCTCGATCGATTGCAGTAAATGATGCCGACCGACGGGATCTCGTAAAATTTGAACCGTTCCCGTTCCAACAGTTCCCAGTCCTAAGATGCCAATTTTTACCACAACTCGATCGTTTTTAGATAATTACCATACTGTTTCGATCTTAAGCTAGTACGTACCCAAAATTTAGCCTTCCCCCCAGCAGCTCTGGATGGGTAAGGCTAAATTGGCAAGATTGCGATCGACAAACGTACGCAGTTAATTGGGCATAATGGGCTTATTAATCTAGGTTCTCTCCAAGCTGCAATGACAATTCCGGTAGTTTATTGCCATTGTTTTACCATATCAATCGAGCTTTGATATTTTGAAGTGTCACCCTGTTGCTGGTATATTTTCGCTGCTTGGTTCATGTCATCGATCGCACCAGTTCGATCGTTCAGCTTCTCATATTTCAGAATGCTGCGATTGTTATATGCATCGGCATCGTTGGGATTGAGTTGAATCGCCCGATTGTAGTCGGATAAAGATCCCTGTGAGTCATTCAGTTTATCGTCTTTCAAAAGACCGCGACCGTAGTAAGCACGAGCATACTTGGGATTAATTTCGATCGCTCGATTGTAGTCGGCTAATGCTCCTCGATTGTCATTCAGCTTACTGTAATTCAGAACACCGCGATTGTAGTAAGCAAGAGCATTCTGGGGATTGATTTCGATCGCTCGACTGTAATCGGTTAATGCACCTTGAGTATCATTCTTCTCATATTTCACAATACCGCGCTCGTTGTATGCATCAGCATCCTGGGGATCGATTTCGATCGCTCGATTAAAATCGGCTAATGCTCCTCGATTGTCATTGAGCGTCTTGTAATTTAGAATACCGCGATTGTAGTAGGCAAGAGCATTCTGGGGATTGATTTCGATCGCTCGATTAAAATCGGCTAATGCTCCTCGATTGTCATTTAGTTTACTGTCCTTCAAAATACCGCGATCGATATATGCCAGAGCATTCTGGGGATTGATTTCGATCGCTCGATTAAAATCGGCTAGTGCTCCTCGATTGTCATTGAGCGTCTTGTATTTCA
>NZ_JANPGM010000377.1:0-3655 GCF_031423935.1 Chamaesiphon sp. VAR_69_metabat_338 | reverse complement strand
TCTTGTTGTAGAGTTCGTAGTCGATATGATTGCCGCGAAAATTGAGTTCTGCCATTTCTCGCTCCCAGTTATCGTGGAGCTTTTGAGCGGCGACGACTGAGATTTTAGCTTGGGGATTATTTTGGAGATAGAGCCGAGCGACAGCGGCTGCGAGGCGAGTTTTGCCCAAACCAACCGCATCAGCGCAGACAGCTACGCCGAAGTTTTCCATCACTTGGAGACAGTGTTGCGCTCCCGATTTTTGATGCTCGAATAGCGTTCCTTCGTTGGTAAGTTGTTCGAGCAAATCGCTTTGCTGAATCCGAAACTGATGGGGACGCTGTTGGTATAGCCAGTAGAGGAAGTCTTGCGGTTGCCCATATTTACCGCTGAGGAGAGTTTCAACAGCTTGTTTGAAGCCAGGGATTTCGGGGAAGTCGGGAATAGTTAGAGTTGGTTCGACAGTCGGCGGCTGTTTTGGTTGAATGGTATATGTCCCCGTTGTGGTTTGGACGACAAAACGATCGATCGATTGGGGCGGATGATCGGGATCGATGATAATATCGGCTTGAATTAGATCGGGAGTTTGACTGGTAATCTCGATCGAGATTAAATCATTATCAGTCACATTAATATCGGTGACTCGATCGAGATGCTCCCCTACTATTTCGACAGTATTTAGCCCAGGGGTGAGAATGTTGGGATTAATGTTGTCAATCTGCGGTTGTTGGATCTGGGTACGTCGTTGCTTTTCCTGAAGTACCTGCTGAAGAAAATCCGAACTCAGATCGTAGGCAAAATTGGGCTTTGACCATTCCTCATCAAATTCCTCGATAAACTCCAAAATACTGGATCGATCGCTTTCAGATACCCAGGAGCGCAGAAATAGACAACGTTCAAAGTTCTGAGAATGAGCGGCAACAGTAAAATTATTAGAGCCTTCATGTAGAGCGTGATTGTCTTTACTATCGCTAAAGATTCCCGTCTTACTATGGTAGATACCGCGCCCACCTTCCATTTTGACGAGCTTGATTTCCAAGAAGCCCAGCCGAATCAATTCGGCCAGAATTTCCGTACCAGAAAAGTTACTCTCTGCTAATCCCTGAAGAAATTCTTCTAGAGTACGCTGAATAAATTGGGTAGGGTTGCTGGTATCGTAAAGCTGTTCGAGGGCGAGGATATCGCGTTCTTTCGTAAAACCACGCCAATCCATCAACAGCCGAATTCGTCCATCAGCTTGAATAATGTCTTGAAGCGGTTCTTCATAGACTTTGAGCAATCCACTATCAAAATAAGCGGTAGCGCGACGGTAAATCGTACTGCGTTGGAGTAGTTGATTAATCGCAGATTGATATTCATCCAAATCTTGGGGAATATTGTAATGACCCTTGAGATGCTCGATCCCGCGAAAGCTATTCGCTAGCAAAGTTTTATCTTTTACCCTGGCGACTTCCTGAAGAAATTGCTTGACGAGTGAGAGTGAACCAGTCCGCAGTAGCGCGGTGGGCGGGATATCGCCAGGATTTTTGGGAGCATAGGTGATGATGTAGCCAGTGCGTTCATCAATCCGAATCAGTTTGTGAGTAGTGTCTTGGTTCCCAAAGCCTAGAAATCGGATCACATTTTTGAGCAGACTGTCAGCATCTTGATGTTTAAATACGAGCCAGTATTGATTTTCCAGACCGCGAATCGGCGTACCTTCGAGGTGATAATAGGGACGCTGACGGATGATGAGATCTTGGATATCTTGTTCGCGCATGGGACTGGCTGCTACTTTAAGGAAAAGATCGATTCACGCAGATTTTTTTGTGAACGCACTTAAAGTTAGTAATCCCCATCAGCATGAAGAAATTTGGGTATGTGGGATATTTTAGGCTTCAACCAGCTCGATTTTGATGCGCTTGCCCAGAACGCTAGCTGCTTTACCAAGAGTGTTGAGGGTAACAGAGGTGTTTTCGGGATCGAGCAGCCTGTCAACTGCTGCGCGGCTGGTGCCCATTGCTTTAGCTACGCTGGTTTTGGTCATTTGCCTAGATGTAATTTCTTGCTGAAGCTGCCAAGCAATGACTCTTTTGATAGCAATTTCATTAGCTTCGGTTAGTAAATCCTCTGCTTCCAAGTAGTCATCAACAGCCGAGCCGATATGGGGATTACGACTTTTCATGGGTTGTTTCCCCTCTCAAACCAGTTCTCGATTTTCAAGTTCTCGAAATATTGGAAATCAGCAACGTTATTAGTCACTAAAATTAGATCGTTAGAGGATGCAATACTCGCAATTTGTCCATCTGCAAAGGCTAGAGTTTTACCAATTTTGGATAATCTTGCTCTTTCTTGAGCATGACATTGGGCGGCTCTAGAATCGTAACCAAGTATCGGTAAATTAAGAACCGAATCATTGATGTAATCTAAAAAAGCTTTACGCTTTTTAGATTCAGGAAGTCGCAAACCGCCGTAGAGGAGTTCATGAACTACAGTACTAGCAGTTGCTGTTTCTTCTTTAAATAGATCGACTTTCTTGATAATTATGGGGTTTGGAGCCGGACGCATCAGCTCTGAAATAATATTGGTATCGAGTAAATATCTCAAGCTCATAGATTTACTTCACGCCCTGGCGATCGATCTCTCAAGTCAGCGAAGTCCTCATCATTAAAAGAGATTCCTTCTTGTTCCATTGTTGCTCTCAGTTTTTTAAATCCTTCCCAGAACTTATTACCATGCTGTTGTTCTCTCTGTTGATGAATTAGCTCAATAAGGTTATCTTGCTCCTCTAAAGATAAGGCTCGGACAGAATCAACGATTTCTTGAAAAACCATCATCTTAGCTCCTTAAGTTTTTCTACATGGTTTGTATTGTACCAAAAACGATACAAATCGGCAAGATCTCAATAGTAGATGTTCTGCAAATTAATATTCCCTAAAGCCGCTTGCGCCTGAACCACTCCTGTAACTGTTGCCGACAAGTAAATTCCAAAATGCCACCAATCACCGTTAATTTGTGATAGGAAGCCGCACTATCGGGAATATTCAACACCGTCCGCACGCTCCCCGTTTTAGCATCATCGGCACCATATACCAACAATCCCAACCGCGCCGCGACAATTGCCCCCGCACACATCGGACAAGGTTCCAGCGTCACATATAACGTACATCGATCGAGATGCCAACTATTTAGAGCCGCACCCGCCGCCCGTATCGCCACAATTTCCGCATGAGCCGTCGGATCGAGATCGCGTTCCCGGCGATTTTCACCCTCAGCAATTATCTCACCTTCAGGGCTGATGATTATCGCCCCAACAGGCACCTCACCCGCATTTCCCGCTTGAGTTGCCAATTCGATCGATCGTGCCATCCAGCGTTGATGTAATTGAAAATCTATCTTCATTGCCAGAGGGGAGAGGGTAGGTAGGTGTAATCAGCGATCGGATAAATTATTGCTAAACTCTGTGTGGTGGGGGCTTTTCACCCTATTTATTAGTAAAAATCATGTCAATATCGACTTTACCCGAATTAATTCAGCAAATGTTGACATCAGAATTTTATCCTCATCCGGTGACGATGCCAATTCAACTGATGCAAACTCACGCCTCTTACGTTCTACTAACTGGAGAATTTGTTTACAAACTCAAGAAGCCAGTTAACTTTGGCTTCTTGGACTACTCAACTGTAGCCAAACGTCA
>NZ_JANPGM010000376.1:0-6925 GCF_031423935.1 Chamaesiphon sp. VAR_69_metabat_338 | reverse complement strand
CGATCGTTGATACGATTACTGCGGCGACCCGAGGGTACCCAAAGATCTACGGTCATTATTAATATTTTCGGGTCATTCCCTATCCACTATCTTCGCCCCGCGCCCCGCTAAGTAAACAACCGCGCTTTGCGAAGCATAAATTGCAAAACAGTTTCTTCCTTGGCAATAATGTCCGCACGTCCATCCATCCCCGATCGAATCTGGCAAGTCTTCCCACCCTGTGACAGTGTCAGGGCATCGGGGACGATCGTTGCTTCATAAACACCATTAGCAGGAGCTTGTGACTGCTTATCGGGATTATTGCCCCCATTCTTGTCGATCGATTTGGCATCGGCAGAAACCTCCCGAACTTTCCCCGAAACAACGCCATAATCGGTATGTGGACAGGCTGAAACCCGCATTTGCACTGGGTACCCAACTTTAACATTATCGATATCGGCACTAGCGACAGTAGCCATAATATTTAGTGGCGTCACGGTAGGAATAATTTTAGCAAGTCGATCGCCAGGATTGACTACTTGCATACTGTTGCGCAAATTGAGTTCCTGAATCGTCCCCGAGATTGGAGCCAAGATGGGAGTAGGTTTGAGTTCGGTGGCAATTTGATGGAGTTCTTGGGTGATGGAGGCGATTTGATTGGCCGTTTCGGCTCGCTGCTGGAGCAATTTTTGCCGCTCTTGTTGGCGGCGGGCGATCGCCGCTTGGGAATTGGCACGTTCGCTGGCGATTTTCTGGACGATCGTCTCTGACTCGGCGCGGAGGGGATTGAGAGCAACTTGAGTCCGGTGGAATTTGGCTTTGGCGGCGGCAACTGTTTGCGCGACTCGGGCGACAAGCTGTTGTTGTTTGACGATCGTGGCTTGTTGAGCGGCGATCGATTGTGCCTGTTGGGCGACGGATAATTGGGCTTCTTCGAGGAGGTTGGTAGAAATTGCGCCCGCAGTAGCAACACTTTGGTAGCGTTGCGATTTGGCGGTGGCCGCTTGGTAGCCAGATTGGAGAGATTTGAGATTAGCCTCGGCGACCGTTAATTCCGCCTCGGCAGCTTGCTGTTCTTTTTGAGCAGTTTTCCAATTGGCTTGAGCTTCGGCAACATCGGCTTGAGTGGCGATCTGTTTGTCGCGATAGTCGCGCTCGGCACGACTGAATTCGGCACGACTCCCGGCAATCGTGCGATTGCTTTGCTCGATTTCCGCAGTTCCTTGCTGTTTGAAGGCTATGAGCTGGAGATCGATCGTCCCTAGTTGGTGTCGGGCCTTTTGAATATCCCCGATGAGTTGGCTGCGTTTGGTTTTCAATTTATTTTCCAACCGTAAGTCTTTGACAGTGGCGATCGGATCGCCTTTACGCACGGTTTGGTTTTCGCGGACGGAGATACTCAAGACCGAACCTTCGATCGTCGATTGCACCAATCGGACTTCCCCCATCGGACGAATCGCGGCTGGAGCTTGAACGGTAACTTTATATTTTAAGACCGCACTCAGGGCGATCGCCCCACCAAAACTACCTACCATGACCATGCCACCGACGACCATCCACCGCCCGATCGTCGGTAAAAACTCTTCTGGCGTAGTCTGATGTAAGATCTGATAATCTAGCTCCTTGGGAAATTGGATCGGGGAACCGCTTCTTTCGGATTCGGGTTCGCGGACAATCTTGGTTAGAATCGTGGTCTTGGTTGCATGTTCGGTAAAGGTGTCTTCTGGAGCACCGCTAGTGCGATTGAGTTGAGAGTTATCCATAGCTCAGTTACCAATGAGGGATTAGGCTGTAGGGATCGGGGGCTTCAGGAGCAGGGGACTAAAAGAGCAGGAACTACCCCTCCTGTGACATCCCACGCCGCTGTGGCGATCGGTTGCAGATCGACAGCACCTAGTTATTTCAAGAATTTAAGAAATCGAGATGTTCGCCGGGAACTCGGGATAACTCGGCAGGGGAACCAGTGAGTTTGAGTTCGCCACGATCGAGTAATACCACCAGATCGGCGCGCCTAATGACCGCCGGACGATGGGCGATCAGGATGGTTGTTTTGGAGTGGCGATAGGAGAGGAGGCGATCGAGGACTTCGGCTTCTAGAGCGGGGTCGAGGGCTGCTGTAGATTCATCCAAAATCAGGATCGGCGGATTGGAGACGATCGCCCGAGCGATTGCCAATCTTTGCAGTTGTCCCCCCGATAGATTCGCCCCAAATTCGCCCAGCACTGTATGATATTTGTCGGGCAACTCGACGATAAACCCGTCCGCACAGGCAATCTCGCAAGCCATGACGATATCCTCGAAAGCCACTTCTGGATTGGTCAACTGAAAATTTTCGACGATCGACCGACTCCAAAATTGTGGGGTTTGAGGAACGAGCACTACCTGTTGGCGCAAGCATTCGAGGGAGATGTCTGATTGCGAGTACTTACCATAGCGAATATTGCCAGATTGCACGGGGTACAAGCCCGTAATTAGTTTAGTCAGAGTACTTTTACCGCAACCCGATCGACCGACGAGGGCAGTAACTGCGCCACCCGGAATGCTCAGATTAAAATCTTTGAGTAAAGCCACTCGTCCCGCATGGTGAAAGTTGAGGTTATGACAGGTAATCCCCTTCGTCGCACTAATTCTGACTCGCGGCTTGGGTCGATCGAGGTCTTCTTCGACGGGAGTGTCCAAGACTTCCCCGAGGCGTTCGACCACAATTTGAGCGGTAATAAATTCGTCGATCAAACCGACGAGCATACTCAAAAAGCTAAATAAATTGCCGCTCATCCCCGTAAACGCGATCAGTTGTCCGATGCTCAACGTGCGATCGATTACCAAATAACTACCCAACCACAACAACCCGATCGAGGTGAGACTGCCGATCGCCTGAGTAATCGTACTGGTATAGATTTCGAGCTGGGTAGCTCCCCATTCGAGATTGGCGAGGCGACCGAAATTGCGCTGATACTCAGACCAGGCTTGAGGTGTAGCTTGACTGGTTTTCAGAACCATCGCGCCGCGAAAAGTTTCCACCAAAAAGCCCTGATTCTCGGCACTTTCAGCCATCAGGCGGCGGGTTTTCTGCTGTAAGCTGGGGAGAAATAATAAATTAATAACAATAATTGCGATAAAAGCAGCTAGTGCAGCGACAGTGAGGTGAACGCTATAAACCAGCATCAAACCTAGTGACACCAGCGCGATAAAAAATTGACTGGGTAATCCCAGGACTAATTGGGAGACTAAATTGTGAATCTGGCGCACGTCGGCAAGCCGACTGACGACTTCCCCACTGCGATGGGCATCGAAATAAGTCAGTGGCAGCCGGAGGAGTTTAAAGCCGTAATCGAGATTGAGTCCCAACTTCAATCGCTGCCCGAAGTGCGCGATCAGGTTTGCTTGAATCAGCCCGATGACGCTCCGAAACAGATTGAGGGCGATCACAGCAGTCCCAACTGTCATCAATAACTGCCGATCGCCGCGCACCAAGACATCATCCGTGAGTATTTGCATGACGATCGGTAGCGTCAGTGCCAGCAATCCCACCACGATATTAATCGCGATCGCCTGCAAGATAATGCCTTTATAGGGCAAAACTCGCTGGAGAAACATCCCGAACCCACCCACTTTGTCCTCTGGTTGCTCGCTAAACCGACCGGGATCGGGTTCGAGCAACAGCAGAATCCCGTTCGACCAATTAGTGACTAGCTCCTGATGGGTAACGTCGCGCATCCCCGTGCCCGGATCGCCGATCGTATACTTCTGCCGCTTCTGACCGTACAGTACCACCCAATGATTGCCCTGCCAGTGAATAATTGCTGGCAGCGGTGCCGCATCCAGATTTTCGATCAGTTGGGGCGTAGCTTGCACCGGACGCGCATTGAATCCCAAGGCTTCGGCTCCTCGGCGCAATCCCAATAATGTCGTCCCGCGTGCCCCCGTTCCGACCGCCGTCCGGACGCGACCGATCGCAAACGTGCGACCGTGATGTTTGGCAACAGTAGCCAGACAAGCAGCCCCACAGTCTTCTTCATTTTGTTGGCGAACGATTTTGGCTTTCATCGATGATGTTCCCTCTCAAATTTTAGGGGCATCCCAGTTACGATCTTTTTGCTCGTTCGAGCAGATGCTCACTAGTTTTACTACTAGAGATTTTCTGTTCGGCAGCTATGTTCGCAACGGGGATGCTCCCAGGATCGCAAGCTAATTTTCGCTAATTAGAGACGACGCTTTCCTCCGAGGAAAAAATTAAAGATGTAGTAGTTATTTTGAACGCCGTTGCCGCCATTAACCTGAATTGCGCCCACATCACCAAGATTAAACTCTTGTTTCCAGCTACCGCCATTGACACATTCCGCCCGATCTTCGGTAATTTCCTGCCACATAACTCGATCGGCTTTAGCAATAGAATTTGTCATTTTGTTTGACTCCATTGTGAAATTTACAGACTGACACTACTAACAATAGTTGCTATTTTCGATCCTAAAAACAGCATTTTTGCTGATTTATTGCTGATATTTAAATTCTAGTATTATTTATTACAAGATAATCGTTTTTATCGATAAAATATATATAGCCAAAAAGAGATCGTTCTTTTTAAAAAGAACGATCTTCACTCGCTTTGGAGATATTTAAATTCCAGTTCCTTCGATCCGCAAGCCCCGCCGTGTCAGAGATCGCAGCGACTAAGATCGTCATAATTAACCTAGTAACTATATTGGGTGTTGTAATACCCATAGCCAGGATAATATGTATAAACACTATAATAGTTTTGTCCGTAAGCCTTGCCATTTGAAAAGATATTTACTTGGGCTTGTCTGTCTCCAGTCTGCTGAACTGCACCGAGCGTACCATAAACAGCAAGACTCATACTGCCACCATTCAGGTGTGCAGCTCGATCGTCATCGATTTCCGTCCACAATTCAACAGTTATTTTTTGACTTTTCATTAGTTTTGCTCCCAAGTGACTGCGCTAAACATATCGATGTCATAACTTTACGAGCTTTGCTAACTCATGTATATTCCATTTGCGAATTTACTCAGGTAGGCATGTTCGTTTTGGATACATGTCTGCCGCAGAGACGGTTTCAAAGGTCGATTACTTTTATTAGCTCGAAATAATAAATTCAGCGGTCTGACAATATCGATCGCAGCCACAATGCCAGCCACCCCTCAGATAAATAAGGGTGGCTGGCGATCGGTTGTAAAGACTAGACTCAATTTATAGCTCGCGGCGATCGCGATCCTAAATAGTTGATTCGTAAGCACAATTAAGTTCGGGTTATGCGATCGAGATCGCGCCCTTAGGCCATCTTCCAGGCAATGCTGACGATCGACAATTTAGGAATGCTAAAAAATGTCTAGTACTCGTAACTATTAGTAGTAGTAAGGTTTAGATGCTTTGCCTACTGGGTAGACATTAAATTGATAGCCATCGCCTGCATTTTGTTGGAGGGAACCGACGCCACCAGCAATAGAGATATTTAAATTAGGGCTATAGCCATAACCATAGCCGCCACCACCATTGAGATTTTCTGTTTGGCTTTCATCGAGTTCGTTCCACAATTTAGCAGTTACTAATTCGTTATTCATGAGCTTTTCTCCGGTTTGATATTATTAACATGCTTTAAAAGCAATATCAGAATTCTATGAGATTAAACTAATGATGTATATTCCATTTGCGACGCACTCAAGATGAGAATAGGCGTTTTTGGGATAGTCGATCGACTAAATATCGGCGTTGCTGACTATCTGGCTAGATAAGTTCGAGCGTTAAAAAAGCGACGCCATCCCCACCACAAGCTCGATCCGAATGGCCGATCGGTTAGCGGCGGATTAACACCACCGATGACTCGTGCCGATCGCGGCTCGTCGATTTTTTGCCAGAGGGGAGATTCTCCGTCAGGATTGTTAGATTGGCGGCGGCGTTTCAATGTCTCCGATGGTTTTTCGCCAAATAGCTGCTGGTACTCTTTGGCAAACTTACCGCCTTGGGTAAAGCCATACTGCATCATCACATCGACAATTTTGATATCGCTGGGAGCGGCTTCTAATTCTTGGCGGATCCGCTGGAGTCGGGATTGGGTCAAAAAGCGCATTGGCGAACAGCCACAGTGGTGTGAAAAGGCTTTTTGGAGCAATCGCGAACAGACTTGAGTAGCAGCCGCGATATCCCCAAGTTTGATATCTTCATGGAGATGGGATTCAATAAAGGCGCGGGCTTTACGGACATGACAGGCTAAGGCACCATCAGTCTGATACAGTAGCTCCTCAGTGTAGTTATTTGGCAAGCCCTCGACAGCACAATCTAGAAATGCCTGTTCCAACTTTTGCATGACTAATGAAGCGGTGGCGGCACCCTCGCCTTGGGTACTTTCCCAGAGAAATTGGAGCAGTTTCTTGAGACTTTGCCCTAACTCGCTGGTCAGATCGATGCTGGGCGCGAAGATCGCCGGTTGTCGCAACGGTCGATTTAGCAAACTACTTAATGTTGACTCGATCGAGTCGCGCTCGATCGCAATTACCAGTGCTTTACCGGCTGAGCTGGCAAGACTCGACAATTTTTGACCGGGATTGACGATTGTAGCGGGATCTTGCTGGCCATTTAAGCACGGCTCTGGCTGGGATGGGGATGGTACGGTCGCGATCGTGTGGACGAGCGATCCAGCTAAGACTAGATAAATGAGGTAGCGGGTATCGAGCGGATCTTGCTCTAGATGAAATGCTCCTTGCCATTGAAGATCGAGGATCTGGAAATTGGTAGTGATGAGGTGATGACTATGGCACAATTGGCTAGTTACAACCGGATCGATCGAGCGGATCTGATGCTCGCCAATGATGTTGGCAAGCAGTGCTGAGGTGCGATCTGTATCTCGATCTACATTCTGCAAAGACCCAACTGTAGTGCGCGGGTGATGATGATGGCACGCAGGTAACTGTTCGAGCTTCCGCATCCGCTGGG
>NZ_JANPGM010000375.1:0-2758 GCF_031423935.1 Chamaesiphon sp. VAR_69_metabat_338 | reverse complement strand
GAGCTGCTACCTAATGTCTAGTCACTTTCGATCCCACCAGATCTACAGATAGATGTCTTCGTGCGCTTTGGTATCTAATCATACATTTGTCGTACTTGGGTCTTGGCTGACGATCGGCTAGATCTATCTAGCGGCAACAATTCCTTGACAATTGCGGCAATTAGCATGATACCCACCGAGATCTGCCACCATACTTTCCAAAAGTTAACCTGTTTGGGAACTGTCGGTGTAGTTATTCAGTCTGTTGTAACGAATCAAAATGATGCAATAATCGCCGACTCAATCGACATGTTTATTTCGCTGGCATCGCGAACAGGAAATATCCACCAAAACTAAATTGCGATCGGTTGCTTTCCGATCGAGTAATTGCGCTGCGATCGCAATCGCCACAAGTAAGCGCGACTGTTTGTAAGGTCGTCAGTACGAGTAATGTCAACTTTGCAAGCGATCGACACTCAATCTTGTCAGGTTTATTGGTTGCGAACGGCTTCTCTGTCGTCGCGACTCAGATCTATTTAAATTCCAGCTAGCTTCCGGTTGTTTCGATAAACTAGAACCAATCGATGATTAGTAGCTTGAATGAATAAAAAGTTTCGAGATCGGACTGATGCCGGACGACAATTAGCCCTAAAATTAGCAAGTTATGCCGCTGCCGAGTGCCCCCAGTCGATCTTGCTAGGCTTGCCACGGGGTGGCGTACTGGTAGCCGCACCGATCGCCCAAATCCTCCAAGTCCCGCTCGATCTGTGTCTCGTGCATAAATTGGGCGTCCCTGGCAATGCGGAATTTGCGATGGGGTCGATCGATCTCCAGGGGCGACGCTATCTGCACGAGCACACCATTGCCGATTTACGGATTTCACCAGCACAGATCGATCGAGTTGCCGAAATTGAGCTGCAAGAATTGCAACGCCGCGATCGCGCCTATCGCGGCGATCGACCCCCGCTCGACGTGCGCGATCGAGTTGTCATCTTAGTTGATGACGGGTTAGCAACCGGAGCCACCATGAAAGCGGCAATTGCTGTAGTTCGCAGCCAAAACCCCGCTCAAATTGTCGTCGCGGTACCTGTAGCTTTTCCAGACACGATCGATGAATTGCGCCCGACTGTCGATGCGATCGTCTGCCTGATGCTACCCACACCCTTCGATGCGATCGGCTCCTGGTACGAAAACTTTGCCCAAACCACCGACGAGGAAGTCTGCGCCGCGTTGAATTAGGTATTAGGCTAAAGCCTAATACCTAATACCTAATACTTAAAGCCTAAAGTTTAATACCTAAAGCCTAAAGCCTAATACCTAAAGCCTAAGCCTAAAGCCTACTCTCCGACTTCGGATAATAGTACTCCAAACAAGTCCGCAACATCCGGGCATCGAAGATGATGGGTAAAAAGTGAATGCTATTGACTTCTTTGAAATAGAACAAAATCGGCACGGGTTGCCAAAAAATCTGCCAATTCTCCCATTCGCTGTAGGGAAAGGTGCGGATGACTGTATTGCTGCGGTAGACATTGAGCGCAGTGGTTGTAAATTCTAATTTGATGATGGTGGTTTGGATCGCTAGAAATAGCCCAAAGATGCCGATCGCCACTCCAGTCCAGAGTTGAAGTGCGGCTATGGGTAAGGCTGCAGCAGTTAGCACGATCGGAATCGTGTAATTGGGGGCAAGTTCGATGCTGGCGGGTAACTGGATTGGGGCGGGTGAAGTTGTCATCGACTATTCCTGTAGTAGTTAGATCGATCTTACCGTTCCTAACCCGCTAGCCGTTGAGAGACGTTAACATAAGTAAAGAATTATTTAACAATCCCAGCGATCGAACGAGGTTAATCAGTGTGAGACAGGCAAAAGATCGGGGACTCTGGGTGGCACTGTCACTAATCGGTATTTGGGCGACGAGCACGGGGTTATTATTTAGCCTGGATTTGACAAACTTGCCAGCATGGGTAAAGTTATTGGGCTTTACATGGCAGATGTTTTTGTATGTGGGGTTATTTGTAACGGCACATGATGGGATGCACGGCTCGATCGCGCCTGGAAATCCTAAGTTAAACGACGCGATCGGGAGTTTTGTCCTATTTGTCTATGCGATGTTTCCGTTTGGCAAGATGCGGCAGATGCATCAGCTTCATCACGACATTCCCGCACGAGTCGGCGATCCAGATTATCACAATGGCAAACGTCAGAATTTCTTTGCCTGGTATTTCAACTTCATGCAGAACTATTGGAGTTGGTTGCGGCTGATCTTATTAATTGGCACCTTCCACCTCGTACATCAGGTGTTGCACGTTCCCGAAATTAATCTCTCTTGGTTTTGGGTGTTTCCCTCTGTCATGAGTTCGTTCCAACTGTTTTTATTCGGGACATTCTTGCCACATCGCGAACCAGTCGGCGGCTATATCAATGAATGTCGCGCCACTAGCACGCCATTTTCTGAGTTTTGGTCGTTTATCAGTTGCTACCACTTTGGCTACCACGAGGAGCATCATGAGTTACCTCATTTGGGTTGGTGGCAGTTACCTGCGGCGAGGCGACAGAGGGAAGGCTAATCGCGAATGGTAGAGCGATCGAAATATGATGAAATAGAAACTGTTAAAAGATCGCCCCCGACTTCTTCAACTGTTGGAGCCTGACGGCGGCGTCAGCGTAATCTTTTTCCTGACCAGCTTTTTTTGCTAACTCGATCGTCCGCTGGAAGTCTTCTATGGCTTTGGCTCTGTGATTTAGCTCTTGATGGAGGATGCCGCGTTGATAGTGCTGATA
>NZ_JANPGM010000374.1:0-1932 GCF_031423935.1 Chamaesiphon sp. VAR_69_metabat_338 | reverse complement strand
GTCGATCGCATTCCAGTTTCGATCGCATTAATTACCGCTTCCGGCTCCACATCCCGCGCAGGGCGAGTCAACATCCCTGGCTGACAAAAGCGACAACCACGGGTACAACCACGGCGAATTTCAATCGTCAGTCGATCGTGGACGGTTTCGACATAGGGCACCAACCCGATCGAGTATGCTGGAATCGGGGTAGCTACCCGTCGAAGGATGCGTTCGGGTACTTCAGGATGATTTGGTTTCACACTCCCATCGGGGTGGGAATCGTAAAATTGGGGCACATATACGCCGGGAACCTGAGCCAGATCCAATAACAAATCGCGCCGACTCAGCCCCGCATTTTTGCCATCTTCAACTACCAACCCAATTTCGGGTAATAATTCTTCCCCATCTCCCAGGGCGATAAAGTCAAAGAAATCCGCATAGGGTTCGGGATTGGATGTCGCTGTTTGTCCGCCTGCAAAAATCAGGGGATAATTACCCGCTTCACGTTCGCGCCACGTTAGGGGAATTCCCGCCAGAGTCAACATCTCCAAGATATTCGTCGCGCCCAATTCATAGCTGAGACTAAAACCGAGGATATCAAATTCGGCAAGGGACTGCTGCGACTCCACCCCGAATAATGGAGTCTGAGTATCGCGTAATTTCTGGGCTAAATCCGCTGCGGGAAGGTAGGCTCGATCGCACAATTGGCGCGGCTGGGCATTAATAATACTGTAGAGGATAATATGCCCCAGATTGCTCGCCCCAACTTCGTAGATCTCTGGATATGTCAGTGCCCAGCGAACTGTCGCACTCTCCCACGGTTTATGCACCGCACCGAGTTCGTTACCGAGGTAACGCGCGGGTTTGAGGATTTCAGGAGTAATGAGACTATCTACTGCAACTGCCACGATTTTGGAGCCTCTGACACTATAAATTTCGGATCTCTATGATAACGTCTAACCACCGATCGAGAGCCGCGTATTGTGTTGAATGTTAAGATTGTGATTGAAGCTCTAACTCTGTTACTGCCCAAAGAATAAAAACCAATCTATGGCTCGCGATCTATTTCACAATATTGTTAGGACAGCTTTAGAAAAAGATGGTTGGACAATTACTAACGATCCCTTAAGTATTCGGTGTGGCGGTGTCGATATTCAGATCGATCTCGGCGGGGAGAAACTAATCGCAGCAACGAAGGATACTCAGAAAATCGCTGTAGAGATTAAGAATTTTGTCACTGCATCGAAAATTTCTGAGTTTCATACAGCATTGGGACAGTTTATCAATTATCGAACGGCACTAAGATTGGAAGAGCCAGAACGAATCTTGTATCTAGCGGTACCTTTGGTAACTTATAATGATTTTTTTAATTTGCCATTTACTCAAATAATTATCACTGAGAATCGAGTAAAAATCCTGGTCTATGACACTGAAATAGAGGAGATCGACAAATGGATAAGTTAGAATTGTATCGATCGATAGTCACGGAGATATTAACTAAATATTCTCAATACAAGCCAAGCTATGGACAAGTAGAGATCGAACAAATCTTCGATCGCGATCGCGATCGATATCAATTACTCGCGATCGGTTGGAATCAACAAAAAAGAATATACGGCACGACAATTCATCTAGATATTCAGGATGAAAAAATCTGGATTCAACAAAACACTACCGAATTCGATCTAGCTAGCGATTTAGTAGATATGGGAGTACCGAAACAGGATATTGTGATTGGGTTTCATACTCCCAAAATGCGCCAATTAACAGGTTTTGCAGTTGGGTAAACCTGTTAATCCACCGTGCCGAGTTCGTTACCGAGGTAACGCGCGGGTTTGAGGATTTCAGGAGTAATGAGACTATCTACTGCAACTGCCACGATTTTGCCTCTGGTTCTGTTTGCTTGGGCGATTATCTATCGTTGCGCGGATTTGATAATGTGGGGTTCGT